>NZ_JCBAJO010000160.1:0-10999 GCF_059772245.1 Cupriavidus sp. R6-3 | reverse complement strand
ATCGAACTGCCGTGCGGGCGGGGCGGAGACGCCGCTGCGGTCCAGCCCTGCGACCAGCGCGCCGTCTGCCGCGCCACGCGCCCCTTCGGAGTCGGGGTCGAAGCGGCCATTGCGAAGCCCCTCGCTGAAGACGTCATGGGTGCGCGCGCTCACGATGGCGGCGGAAACGTTGCCGCGGGCGCCCTCCGTGAACGGATTGAACGAGCCCTGGCGCAGCCCTTGCGAGAACACGTCGTGCATGCGCGCCGCGGTGCCGACCGGGGCGCTGTCGATCGGCGCGGCGTGCGCGCCTTGCAGCGAAAGGCCGACCACCAGCGAGACGGCGGCGGGGACGAAGATGCGGGTGAACTGGGAAATCATGATGTCGCTCCTGATGACGGGTCTGAATCGGTTCGCACTGGGCGGTGGCTGCGGCGCGTTCCCCGGTGTGGGGGGCGATGCAGCCGCCGTTGAGACCAATGTAGGAGGGCGGCAACAGTGGCACTAGGGCGTCCAATGCCGTCTCAGAAGCAACCAGAAGTCGGCAGTGGGGGCGAAACGTCAGGAGGCCAGCCCGACCAGCCTGGATAGCGACTGCTCAGCGCCGCGGCTCGCCTCGACCACGAAATCGATGAATCGGCGGACGCGCGCCGGCATTTGCGTGCGATGGGGAAAATACATGTACAGGCCGACGTTGCTGCTGGTGTAGTCGGTCAGGATCGGCTTGAGACGGCCACGGACCAGATCGTCGTGGACCATGTAGGCGAGCAGCTGGCCGATGCCGATGCCGGCGCGCACCGCTTCGACCTCGGTGTCCAGGTCGTTGAAGCTGGCGACCGTCGGCACTTCCTGGTAGACCAGATTGCCATCCACCTGCAGCTCCCATGGCACCATGCGACCGGTCGAGGCGCGACGAAAGCCGGTGCACCGGTGTTGCAGCAGCGCCTCGGGCGTGGCCGGCTCGCCGTGGCGCGCCAGGTATTCGGGCGACGCGCAGATGATCAACGGCACATCGCACAGCCGCCGTGCCACCAGGTTCTGGCCCGGGCTGGTGCCGACGCGAAAGCCGACATCGATGCGGGATTCGACCAGGTCGGTGAAGAGGTCGGTCAGCACCACGTCGAACACGATGCCCGGATACCGTTCCCGAAAGCCGTGCATCAGCGGCACCAGCACGCGGCTACCCAGCGATGGCGGCGCGGTCAGCCGGATCGTGCCGTCGTTCTCGCTCCTGCTGCTGCGGATCTGCTCGAGTGCCTCGTCGAGCTGGCGCATGCCCGGCGCCGCCAGCTCGAACAGCCGCGCGCCTTCGGTCGTCAGGCTCAGCTTGCGCGTGGTCCGGTGCAGCAGGCGGACGCCGAGGTCGGACTCCAACGTGCGCACGGCCTTGCTGACGGCCTGCGGCGTGACGCCGGCCTCCACCGCCGCACGGCGGAAGCTGCCGGCGCGCACCACGCCGATAAACAGGGTAAGAACGCGGGCCTTGTCCATGATCGGCAACCGATGGTTGAGAATGCCGCCATCATAACGCCGACCCGTTACCCAAGGCGGGCGGGCCCGTCGCGCTGCGCGCTAGAACCCCAGCGGATAACCGTCCTTGCGATGATCCGACGCCGCGGCATACCCCTGTGGCAGCCGCATCGCCATCTGTGCGCCGCCAAATTCGAGGCTGTCGGCCGGCGCCACCTGAACCGCATGGCCCATCGCACGCAGGGCCTGCACCGTTTCCGCCGGGCAGTGCGCCTCCACCGCGACGCCCGCGTTGTCGTCCATCACCCGCCAGCGCGGCGCGTCGCAGGCGACCTGCGGGTTCTGGTGGAAGTCCGCCAGCCGGCTCGTCATCTGCACGTGGCCCTGCGCCTGCATCGAGCCGCCCATTACGCCGAACGCAGCCAGCGGCGCGCCCTGGCGCATCAGGAAGCCCGGAATGATCGTATGGAAGGGGCGCTTGCCGGGTGCGACCTGGTTCGGATGTCCGGGCTGCAGCGTGAAGCCCCAGCCGCGGTTGTGCAGCGCGATGCCGGTACCTGGTACCACCACGCCGGAGCCGAAGCCCTTGAAGTTGGACTGGATGAACGACACCATCATGCCGCTCTGATCGGCCGCGGTCAGATAGACGGTGCCGCCGCTGTGCGGCTTGCCGGGGCCCGGATAGCTCGCCCTGGCGGGATCGATGGCGCGGGCGCGCTCGCTCAGATAGCCGGGATCGAGCAGGTCGCGCGCGGTGACCGTGCGCATCGCGTCGGCATCCGCCACATAGGCGTGCAGATCCGCGAAGGCCAGTTTCATCGCTTCGATCTGCAGGTGCATGGTCCGGGCCGAATCGACGCCGGCAGACGCCACGTCCCATTGGTCGAGCATGCCCAGCGCCATCAAGGCACCGATGCCCTGTCCGTTCGGACCGATCTCGTGCAGCGTCAGATCGCGGTAGCGCATCTGGATCGGCTCGACCCAGTCGGTTCGATGCGCGGCGAGATCGGCTTCATCGATGCAGCCGCCGGTGGCGCGCGCATGCGCGGCGATGCGCGCGGCCAGTTCGCCGTGATAGAAGTCTTCGCCGCCGCTGCGGGCGATGCGCTCGAGCGTGTCGGCCTGGCCGGGGCAGACGAAGCGTTCTCCCGGCAGCGGCGCGCGGCCGCGCGGCGCGAACGCTTCGGCAAAGCCCGGCTGGCTTTCCAGCACCGGGATCTGGGACTGCCATTGGCGGTGGACCGTAGGCGAGACCACGAAGCCGTTGCGCGCGTATTCGAGCGCCGGCTCGAACAGATCCTCGAACGGCAACGAGCCGAACTTGTCCCAGGCGGTGCGCCAGCCGGACACCACGCCGGGCACCGTCACGCTGTCCCAGCCCTTGAACGGCATCGCGTCGTAGCGGGAAAAGGACTCGGGCGTCCACGCCCGCGGTGCGCGGCCCGACGCGTTCAGGCCATGCAGCTTGTTGCCGTCCCAGATCAGCGCAAAGGCGTCGCCGCCGATGCCGTTCATGCAGGGCTCGACCACGGTCAGCGCGATCGCGGTGGCCAGCGCGGCATCGACGGCGTTGCCGCCGCGCGCGAGCATGCGCAGCCCGGCGGCCGCAGCCAGCGGCTGCGAGGTGGCCACCACGTTGTCGGCCAGCACGGGCGCGCGCTGCGAGCGGTAGGGGAAGTTCAGGAAGGAAGTCATCGGATGTGCAATGGAAGCGATCGGGGAACGGGCGCTGGGCATTTGCCCGAGCGCCCGCGGCGGCGTGCGGCGTTCGGGCGTCAGTCGATCCTGACCTTCGCCGCCTGGGCGACCTTGCTCCAGGTCCGCATTTCCTCGCCGATCATCCGAGCGAAGGCGTCGCTCGGCGTGAATTGCACCTGCACGCCCTGCGTTTCGAGCGATTGCACCAGGTCGGGCATCGTCAGCGCGGCCTTGGTGGCGGCGGCCAGCTTCTGCACCACGGCGGGCGGTGTGCCCTTTGGCGCAACGAGGCCGAACAGGTTGTTGACCCCGAAGTCGCGGATGCCTGCCTCCGCCATGGTCGGCGCGTCCGGCAGCGAGCCGACGCGGCGCTCGGAGGCCACCGCCAGCAGCCTCAGCTTGCCGGATCTGACGTGCGGCAGCGCGGAAGGGATGCTGTCGAACATCATGGCCGAGCGGCCCGCCATCAGGTCGGGCAGCGCGAATGCACTTCCCTTGTACGGCACGTGCACCACGTCGACGCCCGTGCGCAGCCGGAACAGTTCGGACTCCAGATGCGACAGCGTGCCGTTGCCCTGCGAGGCGAAGTTGTACTTGCCGGGCGCGCCTTGCAGATACTTGACCAGGTCCGGCACGGTCCTGACCGGCAGCGTCGCGGGCACCACCAGGATGTGCGGCACGTTGCCGATGCCGGCGATCGGCACGAAGTCCCTGGCGAGGTCGGCGGGCTGGCTCGAATAGGTGGCGGCGGCGATCGCCGCATTGCTGACGGCGGCAAGGTACAGCGTGTAGCCATCGGGCGCCGCCTTGGCGGCATAGGCCAGGCCGATCGCGCCGCCCGCGCCCGGCCGGTTCTCGACCACCACTGGCTGCTGCAACTGCTGGGACAGGCGTTGGCCGACCGCGCGCGCCAGCACATCGGTGGCGCCGGCGGGCGGGAATGACAGCACCAGCTGGATCGGACGATCCGGGTACTCGGCAAGCGCTGCGGGTGCGCCGGCAGCGGCGGCCATTGCCACTGCCGCCACGGCGGCGAGCCGCAGCGCCTGGCGGCGGGCGGTGTTCAGGATGGTGCGCGGATGCGCCGTGGCGGTGCGCGCGGGGTGAAGCAATTGCATGACCATGATGTAGACGACTCCGTGATGGCTGCCTCAACGGCGTGCCGCCATGGCGGCGTTGCCGGGGAGGGGCCGGGATGGCGAATCTGGCGCGGTCCGCTTGTCGCGCGGCTCCGGGCGCCTGTCATGCCGCGTCCACGGCCGGGCCGCGGACTGCGCTGATGGGAATGGCCGATTCTAGGCACGGTCCGTGCGTCAGCGGATGCGGATCGGCCATGGCGTCATGCGGAAACGGAATAAGGCGCCAGCGGCCGCACTGCCGTGCCCCGCGACGAGGCCGGCACGCATCTGACGGAAGACGACCATGCAGTTGAAGTGGATCGAGGACCTGCTCGTGCTGGAGCGCACGCGCAGCTTTTCGCGCGGCGCGGAGTTGCGCCATATCACCCAGTCGGCGCTGTCGCGCCGCATTCGCTCGCTCGAGCAGTGGGCCGGGGCAGAGCTGGTCGACCGCAATACCTATCCGCTGGCGTTGACGCGGGCGGGCGCGGCCTTCTGCGCGACGGCGCGCGACGCGTGCGAGCGGCTGCTCGAAGCGCGCGCGGCGCTGCGGCGCGAGGCCACGATGCCGGACAAGGGCATCGAGATCGCGGCTGGCCACACCTTGTCGCTGACGTTCCTGCCGGACTGGCTAAGGCAGTGCCGGCAGCGTGCGGGCACCTTCCATGCGCGCGTGGTCGCCGCCAACGTGCTGGACGCCGTGGTGGCGTTGTCCGAGGGACATTGCGATCTGATGCTGGGCTACAACCATCCGCGCGTGCCGGTGTCGCTGGACAGCGAGCGCTTCCGCAGTCTGACGGTGGGCAGCGACCTGCTGATGCCGGTATCGGTGCCTACCTCGCGCGGCGCGCCGGTCTTTTCGCTGGCCGATGCCAGCGGCAAGGCATCGAGCCCGACGCCGTTCCTCGCCTATACCGCCAACACCACGCTCGGCCGCGTGGTCGAGTCGATTCTCGAACAGAAACAGGCGCATCGCCGGCTGGTTCGCTGTTACGAAGCCGATATGGCGATGCTGTTGCTGAAGATGGCCAGCGAAGGGCACGGCGTGGCCTGGTTGCCGCACAGCACCGTCGCGCAGGCGCTGGCGGCGGGCACGCTGGTGCCGGCCGGTGACGACAGCTGGTGCTCGCCGCTGCAGATCTGCGCCTACCGCTCGGCACAAAGCGCCAATCCGACCTTGCACGCGCTATGGCGCATGCTGGCGGGCGAGCAGGCGGGCGAGCATGCCGACGCGCCGGCGCGGCAGGCGGCGCAGTTCGCGTAACGACGAGCGCTCGGACCCCGGCTCAGATGCCGATGAACTGCGCAAACTCCTCGACCGGCGCCCGCTGCGCCACCAGCCGATTGGCCGCAGCGTCCGGGTCGGCGTAGCCGATCGCCATGCCGGTGAACAGCATGCGTTCGGGCGGCGTTCCGAGGAAGCGGCGCATCGTTTCCGGATACATCGCCCAGCATTCCTGCGGGCAGCTGTCCAGGCCCGCTTCGCGCAGCAGCAGCATCACGTTCTGCAGATACATGCCGAGGTCCGACCATTGCGGCGGGCCCATGCGGCGGTCCACCGTGCAGAACAGCGCCAGCGGCGCGCCGAAGAACTGGAAGTTGCGCGCGAACTGCTGGCGGCGCGCGGCCTTGTCCTCGCGCGGGATGCCGAGATGGCCGTACAGGTCCTCGCCGACCTGGAAGCGCCGCTCGCGATAGGGCGACACCAGTTCGGGCGGATAGATGTGGTATTCGGCGGGCTCGCCCTTGGGTTCCTCCACCACGCGCTGCCGCATGATGGCCTTCAGTTCGTCCAGCGGGGCACCGCCGACCACCTGGATATGCCAGGGTTGCAGATTGCCACCGGACGGGGCGCGCGCGGCCTTCTCGACGATCTCGCGAATCACCTTCGGCGGCACGGGCTTGTCGAGAAAGCCGCGGATCGAGCGGCGCGTGGCAATGGCTTCGCTGACGTTCATGGTCTCCTCTCGTGCGTGGGTGGCGCGGGGCCGGCGGGTCCGTCGGCGCTCGCTCGGGGCGTTCGGGGCGCCGAGGGCCCTCGGGGCGCGCGTTCGCGGCGCGTGGCGTTGCATGGTAAGTTGGCGTCCGACGATACCACGACAACGGGAGACAGGCATGGCGGGTCCGCTGCATGGACTGAAGGTGGTGGAGATGGTCGGCCTCGGGCCGGGGCCGTTCTGCGCGATGATGCTGGCCGATATGGGCGCCGAGGTGATTCGCATCGACCGGCCCAATCGCGGCGCCGGCGTATTGCCCGAGGACGTCCGCTTCGACGTGACCGCGCGCGGCCGGCGTTCGCTGGCGATCGACCTGAAGCAGCCGGGCGCGGCGCAGACGGTGCTGCGGCTGATCGAGCAGGCCGACGTGCTGATCGAGGGCTTCCGGCCCGGCGTGATGGAGCGGCTGGGCCTGGGACCGGACGTCTGCCTGGCGCGCAATGCGCGGCTGGTCTATGGCCGCATGACGGGCTGGGGCCAGCACGGTCCGCTGTCGCAGGCGGCGGGCCACGACATCAACTACATCGCGATCACCGGCGCGCTGCATGCGATCGGCCTGCCCGACGAGCCGCCGGTGGTGCCGCTGAACTACATCGGCGACTTCGGCGGCGGCGCGATGATGCTGGCCTTTGGCGTGGTCTGCGCGGTGCTGGAGAGCCAGCGCAGCGGCAAGGGGCAGGTGGTCGATGCCGCGATGACCGACGGCGCCGCGCTGCTGTCGGCCATGATGTACGGCTTCAAGGCGGCCGGCCGCTGGAGCAACCGGCGCGGCGAGAACCTGCTCGACGGCGGCGCGCCGTACTACGGCACCTATGCCTGCGCCGACGGCAAATATGTCGCGATCGGCGCGCTCGAGCCGCAGTTCTATCGCAAGCTGATCGAGCTGTGCGGCATCGAGGATCCGGCCTTTGCCACGCAGGGCGACCGGCGCGACTGGCCGCAGCTGAAGCACCGGCTCGCCGAGGTGTTCCGCACGCGCACGCGCGACCAGTGGTGCGCGCTGATGGAAGGCAGCGATGCCTGTTTCGCGCCGGTGCTGGATTGGGACGAGGCGCCCGCGCATGCACACAATCGCGCCCGCGAAACCTTCATCGACGTCGACGGCGTGACCCATCCCGCGCCGGCGCCGCGCTTCTCGCGCACGGCGCCGGCCAAACCGGCGCCGGCATCGCCGCCCGGTGCGGATACCGAGGCCGTGCTGCGCGACTGGGGTTTTGCAGCCGAAGAGATTGCCGCGCTGAAGGGCGACGGCGTGATCTGACCCGGCATGGGCCCGGCGGGCCGCCGCCGTGGCCCGCCTCGCCGGCCCGGCGGCAAGCCGGATCCCGCGCGAACATCTATAGTGGTCTCGTGGCCAGGCCAACATCCTGCACCGCCCAGGCGGCATGCAGGCCGCCGCGCCATGCCCCCAGGAGACCGACATGCAGGTGCTGATTCGCGGCCTGCGCCGCGAGATCACCGAACAGCGTTTGCGCGACAAGTTCGCGCCCTATGCGCCCGTGCGCTCGGTGGAAATCATGCGCGATGGCGACCCCGAGCAGCCTTGGGCATGGGTGGACTTCGACATGGACCTCGTCGCGGCACTGGGCCTGCTCCGCCAGTTCGACGGGCAATATTTCGAAGGCGGCGTGATGCGCCTGCATCTGGTCCCGCACCAGAGCAGCGACTAATCAGCGACTAATCAGCGACTAATCAGCGACTAATCAGCGACTAATCAGCGACTAAGCAGCGACTAAGCAGGGACTAAGCAGGGACTGAGGAGCGACCGAGCTGCGACTGCCCGGCGATGGAGCAGTGATACGCGCCTTGCGGAGGACCGCAGACCCCGCGCGGCGCTGCATCAGCCCCGTTGCTCGCTGCGCCATGGCGGCCGCGGCCCCAGCGCCTTGCGCAACATCTCGACGAACAGCCGCGTGCGCGTCGACGCCACCCGCGATTGCGGCACCAGCGCCATCACGTCGGCGTCCGGCAGCCGGTAGCCGGGCAGCAGCGCGACCAGCCGCCCCGAGGCGAGGCTGTCCGCCACATCCCACTCCGACCGCGCCATGATGCCCTTGCCGGCCAGGCACCATTGATGGACGACGTCGCCGTCGTTGCTCTCCATGATCGGACGCACGCGCACGGTGTGTTCGCGTGCATCGGTGCCGCCGGCGCTCTTGCCGCTGCCTTTGCGCAGCTCCTTTCCAGCCTCCTTGCCGCCGTCGCGCCCGGCAAAGCGCCATAGCGTCACGTCCTCGTCGTTCTCCCTGAGCACCAGGCAGGCGTGCCGCGTCAAATCGGCGGGACGCTGCAGCGGCGGCGCCTTGGCGAGGTACTCGGGCGCGGCGCACAGCACGCGGCGGTTCGGTGCGATGCGGTGCGCGACCCAGCGCGAATCCGGTATCGCGCCGATGCTGACCAGCACGTCGAAGGCATCGCGCCCATGCACCGGCTGGCGCGGCAGCATCAGGTTGTCCGACAGGTACAGCTGCACCTCGAGATTGGGATGCGTGGTCTGGAACTGCGCCAGCAGCGGCCCGAGATAGCGGCGCCCGAAGCCGAACGGTCCATGCACCTTCAGCTTGCCGGCCACCGCCTGGCTGCGCTGCCGCAGCGCTTCCTCGATGGCCTGCATCTGCTCGAGCACGCCGGTCGCGTGCTGCGCCAGCAGATGGCCCTCGTGGGTCAGCTGCAGCCGGCGCGTGGTGCGCAGCGCGAGCCGGATGCCCAGGCGCGCCTCGAGCTGGCTGAGCCGCTTGGTCACGGCCGGCGGCGTCACGTTCTCCTCGCGCGCCAGCGCGGCGAGGCTGCCGAGCCGGTCCAGCGCCAGGATGAAGCGCAGGTCGTCGATGTTCAGCGTCATCATTATTAACCCGGAGGTGAATTAAGAAATTCTATGCCATTAACCACCCGCCGGCGGGCCGAACCTACACTGTGGCATCGATTCCAACCGGGGCCGCACCATGACAAGCGAACCAAGCCAACCACGCCAACCACGCCAGGCCAACCCCGCGCGCCAATACGATGTCGTGCTGTTCGACCTGCTGACCGCGCTGCTCGATTCCTGGACGCTGTGGAACAGCGTGGCGGGCGGCGAAGCACCGGGCCGCGCGTGGCGCGCCGCCTATCTGAAACGCACCTATGCCTGCGGCGCCTATCGTCCGTACGAAACGCTGGTGCGCGAGGCCGCGGTCGAGACCGGGCTGCCGGCAACGATGGCCGACGCGCTCGACGAACGCTGGACCGAGCTGTCGCTGTGGAACGGCGCCGCGCACGTGCTGGAGCACCTGCGCGCGACGCACCGGCTCGGCGTGGTGACCAACTGCTCGGAGCGCCTGGGCCGGCTGGCTGCCGAACGCCTGAACGTGCCGATGGACGTGGTGGTGACCTCGGAACGCGCCGGCTGCTACAAGCCCGATCCGCGGCCGTATCGGCTTGCGCTTCAGGAGCTCGGGGCCGAGCCCGCCAACACGCTGTTCGTCGCGGGCTCGGGCTTCGATCTGTTCGGCACCTCGGCGGTGGGGCTCGACACCTACTGGCATAACCGCGTGGGACTGGCGCTGCCGGAAGGCGCGCCGGCGCCGCTGCAGCAGGGGCCCAGCATCCTGCCGGTGCTGGAGCTTGCCGCGGCGCCACGCATCAAGTCGCCGGCGCAGGGCTGATCGGGCCGATCTGTCGGAACCGATCTGTCCGGCTGATCCATTGGGCCGATCTGGAGGAGACACCATGAAATTCGCCATTGTTGCCGCAGTGGTGGCGAGCGCGCTCGGCGCCGTCGCCGCGTCGGCCGCCGCGCAGGCGCCGAACTGGCCAAGCAAGCCGATCACGCTGATCATGCCGTTCCCCCCGGGCGGGCCCAGCGATGCGCTGGCGCGCGCGGTCGCCGCGAAGATCGCGCCGCGGCTGGGCACTTCCATCGTCGTCGAGAACGTCGGCGGGGCCGGCGGTTCGATCGGCATGCAGAAGCTCGCACGCGCGCCGGCCGATGGCTACACGATCGGCTTCGGCACCATCGGGACCCATGCAGCCAACATGATCCTGTACCGCAAGCCGCTGTACGACGCGCGCAAGGACTTCGAGCCGCTGGGGCTGGTCGGCTCCGCGCCGGTGCTGCTGCTGGTCAAGCGCGACCTGCCGGTCAACGACTTCAATCAGTGCAGCTCGATTGAGCGATGAATGCCGATCTCGTGATGCCGACAAGGCAAGCAAGGAACCCCATGACACTGCATGAACTGGAAACGCCGGTGCTGGTGCTCGACCGCACGAAGATGGAGCGCAATATCGCGCGGTTGCGCGATCGGCTCGCGCCCTTTGGCGTCGCGCTGCGTCCGCACGTGAAGACCAACAAGTCGGCCGATGTCACCGCGCGCATCGGCGCGCCGGGCACCCCGATCACCGTGTCGACGCTGAAGGAGGCTGGCTGTTTCCTCGAACACGGCTGGACCGACATCCTCTATGCCGTCGGCATCGTGCCGTCGAAGCTGCCGCATGTCGAAGACCTGGTGCGGCGCGGGGCGCGGATGACACTGCTGCTCGACAACGTCGAGGCGGCCGCCGCGGTCGCAGCCTACTGCCGCGAGCGCGCGCTGAGCGTGCCGGTGCTGATCGAGATCGATACAGATGGCCACCGCTCCGGCGTCAAGCCGGAGGACCCGCTGCTGCTGGCGATCGGCGCGGCGCTGGACGGGAAGGAAGGGCAGGGCGCCTGGCTCGCCGGCGTGCTGACGCATGCGGGCGATTCGTACAACTGCCGCTCGG
>NZ_JCBAJO010000016.1:0-49613 GCF_059772245.1 Cupriavidus sp. R6-3 | reverse complement strand
CTGGTGGTCGGCTTCGCGCTGTGGCAAGGCGCCGGCGCGCTGCAGCACGCCGACTGGCTGCTGTTCGCCGCGATGGTGCTGGGCGCGCTGGGCTACGCCGAGGGCGGCAAGCTGTCGCGCGAGCTCGGCGGCCTCGAGACCATCAGCTGGGCGCTGGTCGTGTCGCTGCCGGTGGTGCTGCCGACGGTCGCCTGGATGGCCGCGCAGACGCTGCCGCAGATCGCCGCCGCGTCGGCGCGCGCATGGCTGGGCATGGCCTACGTCTCCCTCTTTTCGATGTTCATCGGCTTCGTCTTCTGGTACGCCGGACTGGCGAAAGGGGGCGTGGCCCGCGTCGGCCAGATACAATTGCTGCAGCCGTTCATGACGCTGGCCGGCGGCGCCTTGCTGCTGGCCGAGCCGCTCGACGCGCCGACCATCGGTTTCGCCGTCGCGGTGATCGCGGTGGTGGCGCTGGGGCGCCGGACCGCGGTGCGTGCCGCGCCCGGGTCCGCCACGTCGGCCACGTCGGCCACGTCGGGCCCGTCCGCTGCGTCCGTGGGCCTGCCGCCCGCACGATCCCGCTGAACCCTCACGAACTCTCGCACAACAGGAGTCTGCATGTCCGTCTATGACACCCTCGCCCGCCTGGGCATCGAACTGCCGACCGCCGGCGCCCCCGCCGCCGCCTACGTGATGGCCGCGCAGACCGGCAACACGGTCTTCCTGTCGGGCCATATCGCCCGCAAGGACGGCAAGCCGTGGGTCGGCAAGCTCGGCGACCAGCTGGGCACCGAAGAGGGCAAGGCGGCGGCGCGCGCGATCGCGATCGACCTGCTGGCGACGCTGCACGCGCACGTCGGCGACCTGAACCGCGTGACGCGCATCGTCAAGGTGATGAGCCTGGTCAATTCGACGCCGGACTTCACCGAGCAGCACCTGGTCACCAACGGCTGCTCCGAGCTGCTGGCCGAAGTGTTCGGCGACAAGGGCAAGCATGCCCGCAGCGCGTTCGGCGTCGCGCAGATTCCGCTGGGCGCCTGCGTCGAGATCGAGATGATCGTCGAGGTCCAATAAGGCCAGCCCCAACTTTTCAGGCGTGCGCGCAGCGCGCATCGCCGCACCGATTTGACCGACATCGCGCGGCGCCGCCGCGCGAGAACCACACCAAGAGACCATCATGCATTGGGCCATCTCCCGCCGGGCGCAACAACTGACCAGCTCGGCCATCCGCGAAATCCTCAAGGTCACCGAGCGTCCGGAAGTCATTTCGTTCGCCGGCGGCTTGCCGTCGCCCGCGACCTTTCCGGTCGCCGCGATGGAACAGGCGGTGGCCCGTGTATTCGCCGACAATCCGCACGCCGCGCTGCAGTACACCGCCACCGAGGGTTATCTGCCGCTGCGCGAATTCATCGCGCGCCGCCATGGCGTCGATGTCGAGCGCGTGCTGATCACCACCGGCTCGCAGCAGGCGCTGGACCTGCTGGCCAAGGTGCTGATCGATCCGGGCAGCCCGGTGCTGGTCGAGACGCCGAGCTATCTCGGGGCGCTGCAGGCCTTCTCGCTGTTCGAGCCTGAGTTCGTCTCGCTGCCGAGCGACGACCAGGGCCTGCAGCCCGAGGCGCTGACCGCCGAGCTGACCGCCGGCGCGCGCTTCCTGTACGCGCTGCCGAACTTCCAGAACCCGACCGGCCGCCGCATGCCGCTGGAGCGCCGCCAGGCGCTGGTGCAGCGCGCGCGCGAACTGAACGTGCTGCTGATCGAGGACGATCCCTACGGCGAGCTGAGCTACACCGGCGACCAGCTGCCCACGCTGCTGTCGATGAACCCGGACGGCGTGATCTACATGGGCTCGTTCTCGAAGGTACTGGCGCCCGGCCTGCGGCTGGGCTACGTGATCGCCCCGCCCGAGCTGCATTTCAAGCTGTGCCAGGCCAAGCAGGCCTCCGACCTGCATACGCCGAGCTTCACGCAGCGCGTCGCCTACGAGACGATCCGCGACGGCCTGCTCGATACGCATATCCCGACCATCCGCGAGCTCTACGGCAACCAGTGCCGCTACATGCTCGATGCGCTGGCGCGCCATATGCCGGCCGGCGTCAAGTGGAACCAGCCCGAGGGCGGCATGTTCATCTGGATGTCGCTGCCGGAAGGGCTGGACAGCATGGCGATCCTGCAGGAAGCGGTCAAACGCAACGTCGCCTATGTGCCCGGTGCCCCGTTCTTCGCCACCAATCCGCGGCAGAATACGCTGCGGCTGGCCTTCGTCACGGTGCCGCCCGAGCGCATCGAGCAAGGCGTGGCGATCCTTGGCAAGCTGTTCGCGGAGGCCATCGCGGCGCAGGCCGGCCACGCCAAGGCGGCCTGATCCGGCGCTGACTGGCCACGGCACCGACCAGAACAAGGAAGACCAATATGTTGCGCATCTGGGGCCGGCTCTCTTCGATCAACGTCCAGAAGGTCGTCTGGTGCGCGCGCGAACTGCATCTCGATCACGAGCGGATCGATATCGGCGTCACGCGCGGCGACCTGGATACCGAGGCCTACGTCCGCCTGAACCCGAACCGGCTGATCCCGGTGATCGAGGACTTCCGCGGCACCGATATCGGCGGCGAGCCGTTCGTGCTGTGGGAATCGAATGCGATCGTGCGCTACCTGTGCGCGCAGTACGGCGAAGGCACGCTGTGGCCGGAGGACGTGCGCACCCGCGCCTCCGCCGACCGCTGGATGGACTGGCAGAACACCGCCTTCACGCCGGCCATGGTCGACGCCTTCGTGCAGACCGTGCGCACGCCGGCGGAGCGGCGCGACGTCGACGCGATCGCCCGTTCGATCGCGCGGGCCGAGCCGCTGGCCGCCCTGCTCGACAAGGCGCTGACCGGGCGCGAATTCATCTGCGACGACCGCTTCAGCATGGCCGACATCTCGCTGGCCTGCGCCGCGCATCGCTGGATGGGCATGCCGATCCAGCGCGAGCCGCGCCCCGAGCTGGAGCGCTGGCTGGCGAAGATGCGCGCGCGGCCGGCCGCGTCGGGCATCCTGGTGCTGCCGCTGGCTTGAACACCTCCGATGGTCCCGGCGCTGGCCCCGGCGCTGGCGCCGGGCCAGCCGCCGGAACACCATCTCCGCAGCGGTTCCCTCCCCCCGCAGTTGTTCCTTCCCCCGCCCGCCGTGCCGGCAAGCAGACATTTCCGTTCCGCAACAATTGGAGTACGCTGCACACCGGACGCGCGCCCCGGGCAAACCCTGATTCCTGAATCCGGTTCACGCCCATCGTGACGCGATGTATCGCGGGTGACCTATAGCCGTCCTTAAAATCCTTCGCTTGCTCGTGCGCGAAGCTTGGGTCACCCCTGCGCGTCCCTGTCGTGCGCAGGCAAACCGGCGAGGATCGCCCGCAGAAGGATGGCTCGCCGGCCCATCACTGAGGAGGATTCAATCGTGTGGAGTCAAGTCTACGACCCGCTCGGCAGCATGGCCCTGTCCACGCTCGCCGCGGGCGTGCCGGTCGCGGTGCTGTTGGGCGCGCTGGCGTTCTTTCATTTGCAGGCCCATCTGGCCGCCGGCCTGGCGCTGGTGGTCGGCATCGTGGTCGCCTCGGCGATCTTCGGCATGCCCGCCGCGATGGCCGGCAAGGCCGCCGGCCTGGGCATCGCTTCCGGCCTGTTCCCGATCGGCTGGATCGTGCTGAACATCATCTTCCTGCACCGGCTGACCACGCTGAACGGCTCGTTCAAGGTGCTGCAGGGCTCGATCGCCGGCATCACCGAGGACAGGCGCCTGCAGCTGCTGCTGGTGGCGTTCAGCTTCGGCGCCTTCTTCGAGGGCGCGGCCGGTTTCGGCACGCCGGTGGCGGTGACCGGCGCCATCCTGATCGGCCTTGGCTTCTCGCCGCTGGCCGCGTCGGGCCTGGCGCTGATCGCCAATACCGCGCCGGTTGCCTACGGCGCGCTTGGCTCGCCAATCATCGCGCTGTCGGCCGTGACCGGCCTTGACCTGCTCGACCTGTCGGCGATGATCGGCCGCCAGCTGCCGCTGTTCTCGGTGCTGGTGCCGTTCTGGCTGATCTGGGCCTTTGCCGGCTTCCGCGGCATGCTGGAAGTCTGGCCCGCCATCCTGGTAGCGGGCGTCAGCTTCGCGATCCCGCAGTTCCTGGTGTCGAACTACCACGGTCCGTGGCTGGTGGACGTGATCGCCGCGCTGGTGTCGATGGGCTCGCTGGCGCTGTTCCTGAAGGTCTGGAGGCCGAAGAAGATCTGGACCACCACCAAGATCCTCGGTCGCCACGACGAGTCGAAGGTCGACGATCCCGAAGCGGTCGCCGCCGAGGCGCGCGCCAACGCCGCTGCCGCCGGCATCTCGACCGCCAAGGCGTGGATGCCCTGGGTCATCCTGACCGTGTTCGTCTTCATCTGGGGCGTGCCGCAGATCAAGAAGGCCTTCGACGCGATCTGGTCCTGGAAGTATGCGATCCCGGGCCTGGACAAGGCCGTGCTGAAGGTGCCGCCGGTGGTGCCGCAGCAGGTCGCCGAGGCCGCGGTGTTCAACTTCAACGTGCTGTCGATGGCCGGCACCGGCATCCTGGTCGCCGCCGTCGTCGGCGGGCTGCTGATGGGCTATTCGGTGCCGCGCCTGCTGCGCGAGTACTGGAACACCATCAAGCTGGTGCGCTACTCGCTGCTGACGATCTGCGCGATGTTCGGCGTCGGCTACCTGACCCGCTATTCGGGCCTGGACGCGACGCTGGGCCTGGCCTTTGCCCACACCGGCGTGTTCTATCCGCTGTTCGGCACCATGCTGGGCTGGCTGGGGGTCGCGCTGACCGGTTCGGACACCGCGTCAAATGTGCTGTTCGGCGGCCTGCAGAAGACCACCGCGGAGCAGCTTGGCCTGTCGCCGGTGCTGATGGCCTCGGCCAACAGCTCGGGCGGCGTGATGGGCAAGATGATCGACGCACAATCGATCGTGGTGGCCTCGACCGCGACCAAGTGGTACGGCCACGAGGGCGACATCCTGCGCTACGTGTTCTTCCACTCGGTCGTGCTGGCGATCCTGGTGGGCCTGTTCGTCACGTTGCAGGCCTATGTGGATCCGTTCACCCGCCTGGTGATCCACTGATCGACCGACGACGATGCCGTTCCCGCGCGAGCGGGACGGCAAGTCCGGCAACGAAAAAGCCCCGCTTCGGCGGGGCTTTTTCATGGCGGGACGATCCGCGTCGCCGGTGCTTCGCCGCTTCGTCGCCGGTTCTTCGGGGCGTTACGCACTCGGAGCGCCCACAGTGCTCAAAGCGCCGACAGCGCTGACACCGCTCACAGCGCGCAGGTACGGAACCCCACGAAGGCCGCGTCTTCCTCGGGCGCCAGCGCCAGCCGTGCGCGCGCATGGCGCAGCCGCGTGGGCCCCACGAAGCAGGCGCCGCGCACGGCCTGGCAAAGGCCGAACCGCGCCTGCATCTCGCTGTCGCCGGGACCCGGGTGCGAGGGCACGTCGGCGAAGCCGGCATAGGGCTCGTACGGCGTCGCGGTCCATTCGCGCACCATGCCCCAGCGGAAGCCGCCGCGATTCTGCACCGCGGCCATCTCCCACTCGGCCTCGTCCGGCAGGCGGCGGCCGGCCCAGGCGCACCAGGCCTGCGCCTCGTACAGCGTCACGTGGCGCACCGCCTCGTCGGGATTGAGCGTGCGCAGCGTGTCGAAGCGCTGCGCCATCCAGGCGCGCGTCTGCGCATGGCGCTCCCAGTAGCGCGGCGCCGAGCGCTCCTGCGTCATCAGCCACTGGCGGCCGGCGGGCGACCACCAGTTGGGCCGCTCGTAGCCGCCGTCGTCGACGAATTCCAGGTATTGCGCGTTGGTGACCGGCGCGGCGTCGATCTCGAAGGCCGGCACATAGGTCGGCTGCGCGGGCAGTTCGTCGGGCATCGCGAAGCCGTCCGGCTCGCCCCAGCCCTGCGTGAAGCGGCCGCCGGGAAACTGCAGCGTGCCGGCGTCGGGCACGCTGACCGGCGGGCGGGTCAGCGCGGGATCGTCGGGCGCCATCGCCAGCGCCTGCAGCAGCGCCGCGATGCGCTCGATCTGCGCGTCCTCGTGCTGCAGGGCCCGGCGGAAGGGATACAGCGTGTCGTCGCCATCGTCGGGCAGCAGCGCGATCCGGCGCAGCACCGCGTCGAGCACCGAGGCCGCGTAGTGCTTCAGCGCGGCGACGTCGGGCAAGGCCACTTCCCAGCGCGCATCGGGGCCGATGCGCTCGGGATCGAACCATTCGTCGGCGCCGTCGAGCAGCGCCGGCGCGGCCGGCACCGGCAGCAGCACGCCGCCGCGCTCCTGCCATTGGACGTCGCGCAGGCACCACCATTCGGCATGCCAGGCGAGATGGCCCAGCGTCCATAGCGGGGGATCGGCATCGTACTGGCGCGGCACGATCCAGCCGCGGCGGGCCGCGCCGAACGCGGACAGCCAGGCCAGCGTGCGGTTGCGGCTGTCGACCAGCGCCTGCGCCAGCCCCTCGCGCGGCAGGCGCCGCGCGTCGCTCCAGTCGTGCCGGCCGCCGGTGAAATACAGATCGGGAAGCATGGTGAAGCCGCTCATCGGATTGCCCGTCTCATCAAACGCCGCTGGAAAAACCGCTCGCAGCGCGGGCGGCATGTCAGCGGACATTATGACACCGCGGCTTTTCCCTTCCCCGGGCGAGCCTTTGGCGCCGGGCCTTCGCATCACCCTCAGGCCCGTCAAGCGCGTCGAGACCCTCAGGGCCGTTGAGACCTCAGGCGCAGTGGGGCCATCGGGCCCGGTGAGACCATCACCCCCGTCAAGCCGGCACCCGCGCGTGGAACACCGCGAACCATTGCCGCGCGTCGGTCCAGCACACCGGATCGGCAAAGCCCGCTTCCTCGAGCAGCGCGGCGAAGCCCTCGACGCGGTACTTGTGCGAGTCCTCGGTATGGATGCGCTCGCCGGCATGGAAGGCGCGGCCGCCGCCGGTCCAGTGGACCTCGACGTCGCGCACCGCTTGCAGATGCATCTGGATACGCGAGCCCTGCCGGTCGAAGCTGGCGACATGGCGCCAGTCGGCCAGCGCGAAGTTGGCGTCGATTGCGCGATTGACGTTGCGCAGCACGTTGCGGTTGAACGCCGCGGTCACGCCCAGCGCATCGTCGTAGGCCGATACCAGCTGCGCCTCGTCCTTGAGCAGGTCGACGCCGATCAGCACGCCGTCGCCCTGGCGCGCCGCCGCGCGCAGGCGCTGCAGCAGCGCCAGCGCGGCGTCGGGCGCGAAGTTGCCGATGCTCGAGCCCGGATAGAAGAACAGCCGCCGGCCCTGCCGGATCGGCGCCGGCAGCGCGAGCGGCGCGCACAGGTCCGCGCCCAGTCCCATCATCGGAATCTGCGGATGCTGCTGTTGCAGGCCGGCCAGCGTGTCGCGCAGGAACTCGACCGAGATATCGAGCGCGACGTACTGGGCGGGGCGCAGCACGCCGAACAGCCGCGCAGCCTTCTGGCAATTGCCGGCGCCCAGGTCGATCAGCACGCCGCCGCTGCCGCAGCGCGCGCCGATCGCGGTGGCATGCGCGGCGAAGATCTCGGCCTCGGTGCGAGTCGGGTAGTACTCGGGCAAGGCGGTGATGGCCTCGAACAGCCGCGAGCCCAGCACGTCGTAGAAGTGCTTGGGCTGGACGCTGGCATGCGGCGCCAGCAGGCCGTCGATCAGGTCGGCGCGCTCGGCCTCGTCGTCGTGGCGGTACTGCTGCACGAAGGCGAGCGGATCGCCGAAGCGCGAGCGGGCTTTGGCGAGGGACGAAGCCGCGGCGGCGGCCCCGTTGGTGGTTGGGGAAGACGAAGAAGAAGAAGAAGAAGAGGACGAAGAAGGGGGCGAAGAAGACGAGGACGATGAAGAAGCGGCGCGCGATCCGGATCCATTGTCCTGGCGGAGACGGCGCGATGGCATACCGATGGAATCAGCCGGCATGGAGTTCTTCCTTCTGGTCGGTTGATGTGGCTGGATGTGGCTGGATGTCACTGGGCACTGCACAACCCCGAACCCCCGGCACACCGCCGCGGCAAGCGGCCGGTGCGGGCAGAAGGACGCGCCGCCATCGCTGTCCGGCGGCGCATCGGCCACTGCCGATCCGGTAAGGATAGGCGCTATCGGGCCCCTCTGCCTGCCGGGCTGCCTCCGACACGCCGCGTGGCGGCCCTCGCCGCACCGCCGCCGTGGCCCCGCCGTGGACCCCGCACGATCGCCCCGGGGCCACGCGCCATGGCCCGCCGCGAGGGTAAACGCCATTTGCCGCAAAGGCGACAATCGCCATGGACCTCGTTTATAATCCGTGCCCAAGCAAGGCCGACCACGGCCAAGCCCCTTCAAAGGGGAGTAGCTCCAGGGCAGCCCGCCCTTAGCACAATCGTCATTACGAGCGCCGCGTCCCCATTGCGGCCTCCGGTTGTGCTGACCGTACCGGCGAATCGCCGGTCGGTCGAGCAAGACCTTTGCAACCTGGATTCATGGTTTGCAGAGGCTCCCGTCCGCGGCTGCATGACTCCAGGCGAACCTGTATTTCACGTTTCCAATAGGAGAGTTCATGGAGTGGCTTACCGATCTGTTCACGATGCAGTTTCTGACGGCACTGCTGTCGATCGTCGTCATCGACCTGGTGCTCGCTGGCGACAATGCCATCGTGATCGCGCTGGCGGCGCGTAATCTGCCGCCGCATCTGCAAAAGAAGGCCATCGTCTGGGGCACCATCGGCGCCGTGGTCGTGCGTTCGGCCATGACCATCGGCGTGGTCTGGCTGCTGAAGATCCCTGGCCTGATGCTGGTCGGTGGCCTCGCGCTGGTGTGGATCGCCTACAAGCTGCTGTCGGACGAAAACGGCGAGGACGAGCACGGCGCCCCGGCGACCACGCTGGCCGGCGCGATGAAGACCATCATCATCGCCGACGCCGTGATGGGCGTCGACAACGTGCTGGCCGTGGCCGGCGCCGCGCACGGCAGCTTCCTGCTGGTGGTGCTGGGCCTGCTGATCAGCATCCCGATCGTGGTCTGGGGCTCGCGCCTGGTGCTCAAGCTGATGTCGCGCTATCCGGTCATCATCTACCTGGGCGCCGGCGTGCTGGCCTTCACCGCGGCCAAGATGATCCTGGGCGAACCGCTGGTCAAGCCGTTCTTCGCCGCCAACCCGGCGCTGGCATGGCTGCTGTATGCCGTGATCATCGGCGGCGTGCTTGGCGCCGGCTATCTGGTGCAGAAGCGCCGCGCACCGGCGGTCGAAAGCCAGTAAGCAGCACGCTCGCTTCCCGCCCGCGCGGGAATGACGAGATCGGATCAAGGGGCGGCTCCACAGGGGCCGCCCCTTTTTTCATGCCGGCGCCCGTTCGAGGCGCATCGGCTAGAATGACGGCCTGGCCCGCATGCCGCCGCGCTGCGGCCCTTTTTCCTTTCCGACGCCGATGAAACAGTATCTCGACTTCATGCGCCATGTGTACGAGCATGGCACCGTCAAGGCGGACCGCACCGGCACCGGCACGCGCTCGGTGTTCGGCTATCAGATGCGCTTCGACCTGCGCGAAGGCTTCCCGGTGGTCACCACCAAGAAGCTGCATCTGAAGTCGATCATCTATGAGCTGCTGTGGTTTCTGCAGGGCTCGACCAATGTTCGCTGGCTGCAGGAAAACGGCGTCACGATCTGGGACGAATGGGCCGACGAGAACGGCGAGCTCGGCCCGATCTACGGCTACCAATGGCGTTCGTGGCCCGCGCCCAACGGCGAGCACATCGACCAGATCGCCCAGCTGATCGAACAGATCCGCGGCAATCCGGATTCGCGCCGGCTGATCGTGTCGGCCTGGAACGTCGGCGACATCCCGCGCATGAAGCTGCCGCCCTGCCACGCGTTCTTCCAGTTCTACGTGGCCGACGGCCGCCTGTCGTGCCAGCTGTACCAGCGCAGCGCCGACATCTTCCTCGGCGTGCCGTTCAATATCGCCAGCTATGCGCTGCTGACGCACATGATCGCGCAGCAGACCGGCCTCGAAGTCGGCGATTTCATCTGGACCGGCGGCGACTGCCACATCTACAGCAATCACGAGGAACAGGTGCGCACGCAGCTGGCGCGCGAGCCGATGGCGCTGCCGAAGCTGCAGATCCTGCGCAAGCCCGATTCGATCTTCGACTACCGCTACGAGGACTTCGCGCTGGTCGGCTACGAATCGCATCCGGCCATCAAGGCCCCGGTCGCGGTATGACGCTGCTGACGTTGATCGTCGCGCGCGCGCGCAACGGCGTGATCGGCCGCGACAACACGCTGCCGTGGCGGCTGCCCGAGGACCTCGCGCACTTCAAGCGCACCACGATGGGCGCGCCGGTGATCATGGGCCGCAAGACCTGGGAATCGATCGGCCGGCCGCTGCCGGGCCGCCGCAATATCGTGGTGAGCCGCAATGCGGGACTGCGGCTGGAAGGCGCGGAAACCGCGTCCTCGCTCGAGGATGCGCTGCGCCTGTGCGTCGGCGTCGAGCAGGTCTTCCTGATCGGCGGCGCGCAGCTCTATGCCGAGGCGCTGCCCAGCGCCGACCGGCTGATCGTCACCGAGATCGACGCCGATATCGAGGGCGATGCCCACTTCCCCGAGATCGATCCGCGGCGGTGGATTGCCACCGAGCGCGAGCGGCATCATTCGGAGTCGAACGGCTTCGACTATGCGTTCGTGACGTACGAACGGGCGCCGGAGTAAGCAGCAGCCAGAATCGGCCAGCGCTGAAGCGAGCGCACTGGCGATAACGGTACTCCCTCTCCCGCATGCGGGAGAGGGGAGAACACCGCCGGCTTCGCTTGAGCGAGCGAGCTTTCCGCTCAATTCCCCGCAATCGTCATCTGCTCGATCAGGATCGAGCCGGTCTCCTTGGTGCCGCGCACCAGCGTGTCGGCGCCGATCGCGACGATCTGGCGGAACATCTCCGCCATGTTGCCGGCGATCGTGATTTCCTCGACCGGATACTGAATCACGCCGTTCTCGACCCAGTAGCCCGACGCGCCGCGCGAATAGTCGCCCGTCACGTAGTTGACGCCCTGCCCCATCAGCTCCGTCACCAGCAGGCCGGTGCCCAGCTTGCGCAGCATCGCCGGGAAATCGTCACCCGGCTGCGTCAGCTTGCTGGTCAGCGCCAGGTTGTGCGAACCGCCGGCATTGCCGGTGGTCTGCATGCCGAGCTTGCGCGCCGAATAGGTCGACAGGAAATAGCCTTCCACCACGCCGTCGCGCACCACGTCGCGGGCGCGGGTCTTGACGCCCTCCTCGTCGAACGGCGCGCTGCCCATCGCGCCCGGCACGTGGGGACGCTCGTGGATGTCGATATGCGGGGCGAATACGGCCTTGCCGAGCGTGTCGTACAGGAAGGTCGACTTGCGATAGAGCGCGCCGCCCGATACCGCCTGCACGAAGGCGCCCAGCAGACCCGCCGCCAGCGGGGCCTCGAACAGCACCGGGCAGCGGCGCGTCGACAGCTTGCGCGCATGCAGCCGCGCCAGCGCGCGTTCGGCGGCGTAGCGGCCGATCGCTTCGGGCTCGGCCAGCGCTTCGGGCGCGCGCTTGGACGAATACCAGTCGTCGCGCTGCATGCCGCTGCCGCTGCCGGCGATCGGCGCGCACGAGACGAAATGGCGCGAATACGGATAGCCGCCGACGAAGCCGCGCGTGGTGGCCAGCACGAACTGCGAATGCTGCGCCGACACGCTGGCACCATCGCTGTTGCGGATGCGCGGCGACACCGCGAAGGCCGCGGCCTCGGCGCGGCGCGCGATCTCGATGGCCTGCTCGGCATCGATGGCCCAGGGGTGGAACAGGTCCAGGTCGAGCGGATCGCGTTCGAGCAGTTCCTCTTCGGCCAGCCCCGCGCAGTCGTCCTCGGCGGTGAAGCGCGCGATGTTGTAGGCCGCCTCGGCGGTGGCGCGCAGCGCGGCCGGGGAGAAGTCCGAGGTGCTGGCATTGCCGCGCCGCTTGCCGATCATCACGGTCACGCCGACCACCTTGTCGCGGTTCTGCTCGATCGTCTCGACCTCGCCCTTGCGCACCGAGACCGACAGGCCGCTGCCCTCGGAAATCTCGGTGGCGGCATCGGTGGCGCCCAGTTCGCGGGCGACGCGCAGCACATCGGCTGCCATTTCGCTCAGTTGCGCCTGGGTGTAGGTGAAGTGGACGTTCTGGTCGGTCATGAGATCGGACATGCGTAAGTCTGGCGTAGGTCGGGCGTGGGAGGGGCGATTCCGGCGTCGGGCCGGAAGCCGGGGAGGCAAACGAAACCCAAACGGGAATCATAGCAAGATAAAATGCCGCCCATGACGCGACATCCCCGCCACTCTCCCGGCGCCGGCTTTCCCGGCGCCTTCGCCCCCGAGCCCGACGACGACTCGCCCAAGAGCAAATCGCAGCGCAAGCGCGACATGCATGCGCTGCAGGACCTGGGCAGCGAGCTCGAGGCGCTGCCCAAGGACCGGCTGGCGCGCGTGCCGATGCCCGAGGTGCTCGAGGACGCCATCCGCGAGGCCCGCCGCATCACCAGCCACGAAGGCAAGCGCCGCCAGATGCAGTATGTCGGCAAGGTGATGCGCGGCCTGAACGACGACGAGATCGACGCGATCCGGCGCGCGCTGGACGGCTTCAAGGGCACCAGCAAGGCCGAGACCGCACGGCTGCATCTGATCGAGCGTTGGCGCGAGCTGCTGCTCAAGGACGACGAGGCGTTGACGCGCTTCCTCGCCGAGCATCCGGCCGTCGACGTGCAGGCGCTGCGCAGCCTGATCCGCAACGCGCGCAAGGAGCAGCAGCTGTCCAAGCCGCCGCGGCACTTCCGCGAGCTGTTCCAGGCCATCAAGAGCGCGCTGGAGGCACGCGAGCAGCCCGGCGCGGCAGCGGCCGAGCCCTCACCCGGACAGGACCAGGAGCCAGCATGAGCGACCCCACCCAAACCCTCAGCCAAGCGAGCGGCCAATCGAGCAGTCAGGCGAACAGCCAGCCGATCAGCCAACCGATCGCCCGCAGCCATCCCGACGAGCTGCTGGTCGGCTTCGTGTCGATCTCGGACCGCGCCTCCGCGGGCACCTATCAGGACGAAGGCATCCCCGCGCTGCGCGACTGGTTCGGCCGCACGCTGACCTCGCCGTGGCAGGGCGTCGAGCGGCTGATTCCCGACGAGCAGGCGCAGATCTCGCGCACGCTGATCGAGCTGGTCGACGTGGCCGGCTGCGACCTGGTGCTGACCACCGGCGGCACCGGCCCGGCGCGCCGCGACGTGACGCCCGAAGCCACGCTGGCGGTCGCCACCAAGGAGATGCCGGGCTTCGGCGAACAGATGCGCCAGGTCAGCCTGCATTTCGTGCCGACCGCGATCCTGTCGCGCCAGGTGGCCGTGATCCGCGAGACGCCGAGCCATGCGGCGCTGATCATCAATCTGCCGGGCCAGCCGCGCGCGATTCGCGAGACCCTCGAAGGGCTGCGCGGCGACGACGGCAAGCCGCTGGTGCAAGGCATCTTCGCCGCGGTGCCCTACTGCATCGACCTGATCGGCGGGCCCTACATCGAGACCGACGAGGCCGTGGTCAAGGCCTGGCGGCCCAAGCACGCGATCCGTCCGTCCAGGTAAGCGAGCGCCGGGCCCCTCTCCCCGCGCCTCTGTCGCGCGTCGGAGGGAGAACACCAAGGGCGCTTGCTACCCGCTCCTTCCTTCCCCGCTTGCGACAGCGGGGTTGGCGGAGAGGGCCTGCAGGCCAACGCCCTCTACCGCAGTCCCAGATACAACCCCACCGGCACGAACACCACCGCCGCGATATTGCCCAGCAGCACGATCGAGGCCACCTGGTCCGGCTCCTGCCGGAAATGATCGGCCACCAGGAAGTTCAGCACCGCCGGCGGCAGCGCGGCAAAGACGAACAGCAGCCCGCGCTGCAATTCAGTCAGCGGCACCACCGCCGCCAGCGCCAGCGCGCACACAATGCCGGTCAGCGGGCAGATCACCGCGCCGGCGAGCCCCATGCCCCAGTTGCGCAGATTGACGTCCTTCATCCGCACGCCGAGCGCGAACAGCATCAGCGGCACGGTGGCGTCGCCCAGCAGCTTGATCGACTGGTAGACCGGATCGGGCAGCGCAAACCACGGCCGCATCAACGACAAGGCCACGCCGGCGATCGTCGCCAGCACCATCGGGTTGCGCGAGATCTGCGCCAGCGAGGCATGGCGGTTGACGATCTTCAGCCCCAGCGTGAAGTGCATCAGGTTGGACGCCGCGAACAGCGCCACCGCGGGAGCCAGTCCGGCCGGCCCGAAGGCGAACACCGACAGCGGCAGCCCCATGTTCCCCGAGTTGTTGAACATCATCGGCGGCACGAAGGTGCGCGGGTCCGCGCCCATCAGCCGCGCCGCGCCCAGCGCGAGCAGGCCCGAGCCGAGCACCACGCCGACCGCGCAGGCCAGCAGCGCGAGCTGGTCGGCCAGCACGAACTCCTTGCTGACGAAGGCCGACACCACCAGCAGCGGCGCGATCACGTCCAGCGTGGCGCGATTGATGCCCGCCATGTCGGGATGGGCCTTGCGCCCGTACAGCCAGCCGACCAGGATGATCAGGATGACGGGCGTGATGATCGAGACGATGCGCTCAAGCATGGCGGGATGGATGTAGGTGGAACGAGTGCCGGTGGACGAGTGAGGGCAATGGCGAGCGGGACGAAACCGGCGGCGGCATCATCCGTCGTCCCCGCGCAGGCGGGGACCAGCGGCTCGCGGCAGGTCGCCGGGGCCCCGCATCCAAGCGGACGACGGACCGGGATGGATCAGGCGCCGCCGGCGGAGGCGGCCGTGCCGCCCGCGTCCGCCGCGCCCTGCTCCGCCTGCTGGCTGCTGCGAATGAAATGCGTGCGGTAGTAGCGCAGCTCCTCGATCGACTCGAGGATGTCGGCCAGCGCGGTATGCAGCTGCCGCTTGATGAAGCCCTTGTGGATCGCCGGCTCCCAGCGCTTGCACAGCTCCTTCAGCGTCGACACGTCGAGGTTGCGATAGTGGAAGAAGGCCTCGAGCTTGGGCATGTAGCGCGCCATGAAGCGGCGGTCCTGGCAGATCGAGTTGCCGCACATCGGCGACTTGCCGGCCGGCACCCAGCGCTTGAGGAAGGCGAGCAGCTCGGCCTCGGCCTGGGCCTCGGTCAGCGTCGAGGCCTTGACCTTGTCGATCAGGCCCGAGCGGCCATGGGTGCCCTTGTTCCAGTTGTCCATCGCGTCGAGCACGGCGTCGTCCTGATGGATCACCAGCACCGGGCCCTCGGCGAGGATATGCAGCTCGGAGTCGGTGACCACCACCGCGACCTCGATGATGCGGTCGTTCTCGGGCGACAGCCCGGTCATCTCCATATCGAGCCAGACCAGATTGTTTTCGCTCTTGACCGACTTGACGGCGGGCGTGGCGGAAGCCGGGGCCGGGACGGAGGCGGGAGCGGGTACGGAGGCGGCGGTGCTGGAGCTTGTCATCGGACTGCGTGAGGATCGGGAAGCGGGAGGGATCGAAAGAACCGGACTCATCGGATGATCGGAATGATCGGAATCTTCGGAACATCCGGTACGGACGATCGCGACCGGACGGCGGCACGAATGGGCTGCACGAATGGACAGCACGGACGGCGGCCCGGCGCGAAGACATATAATTCTCGCATATCGATGGCACTAGACCGCCCCACAAGGCAAGGACCCGATGTTCACGCTGCTTTTTCTCGTCGCCCTGGTGGTGATGGTGCTCACCAAACTCTGGCTGGCCGCGCGCCAGGTTCGCCATGTCGGCCTGCATCGCGACACCGTGCCGCCCCGCTTCGCCGACACCATCTCGCTGGCCGCGCACCGCAAGGCCGCCGACTACACGATCGCCCGCACGCGGCTGTCGATGCTCGAGGTGCTGGCCGGCGCCGCCGTGCTGATCGGCTTCACGCTGCTCGGCGGCCTGCACTGGCTGAACCAGTTCTGGTACGGCACCTTCGGTCCCGGCTATGCCTATGGCGTCGCGCTGATCGCCAGCGTCGCGCTGATCGGCGGGCTGGCGGAGCTGCCCTTCACGCTGTACGCGCAGTTCGGCATCGAGCAGCGCTTCGGCTTCAACCGGATGACGTGGCGGCTGTGGCTGCTCGACACCATCAAGATGCTGGTGGTGGCCGCGGTGCTGGGCCTGCCGCTGCTGCTCGCGGTGCTGTGGCTGATGGACCGGACCGGACCGTGGTGGTGGCTGTGGACCTGGGTGGTGTGGATGGCCTTCAACCTCGTGCTGCTGGTGATCTTCCCGACCTGGATCGCGCCGCTGTTCAACAAGTTCGAGCCGCTGACCGACGAGACGCTGAAGCAGCGCATCGAGGCGCTGATGCGCCGCTGCGGCTTTGCCAGCAAGGGCCTGTTCGTGATGGACGGCTCGCGCCGCAGCGCGCACGGCAACGCCTATTTCACCGGCTTCGGCGCGGCCAAGCGCATCGTCTTCTTCGACACGCTGCTGTCGCGGCTGAACGCCGACGAGATCGAGGCCGTGCTCGCGCACGAGCTCGGCCACTTCAAGCGGCGCCATATCGTCAAGCGCATCGTCGTGACGTTCGCGCTGAGCCTGGCCTTCCTCGCGCTGCTGGGCTGGCTGTCGACGCAGGCGTGGTTCTACACGGGCCTGGGTGTGCTGCCGAACCTGATGTCGGACAGCCATGCGCTGGCGCTGGTGCTGTTCTTCCTGACGCTGCCGGTATTCACCTTCCTGCTCGGACCGCTGTCGAGCCTGACCTCGCGCCGGCACGAGTTCGAGGCCGATGCGTTCGCCGCCGAGCACGCCGACGCCGGCCATCTGGTATCGGCGCTGGTCAAGCTGTACAAGGACAATGCCTCGACGTTGACGCCCGATCCGCTCTACAGCGCGTTCTACTACTCGCACCCGCCCGCGGCGCAGCGCATCGACCGGCTGCTGGCGCACGCATGAACCGCCCCGCCCGACAACGAGGCGGCGCCGCCGCCGGCCGCGGCGTGCCTGGCGCATCGCCAGGCGCATCGACGCGCGAGTCGAAACGAGACACCGCGCTGATCGTCGCCGCGCACGGCCGCCATTATGTGATCGAGCTCGACGATGGCGAGCGCACGCGCATGCATGCGTTTCCGCGCGGCAAGAAGAGCGAATGCGCGGTCGGCGATCGCGTGCGCGTCGAGCGTGCCGCGACGGACCAGTGCGTGATCGTCGAGGTCGAGCCGCGCCGCAATCTGCTGCATCGCTCCGACCAGTTCAAGTCCAAGCTGCTGGCCGCCAATATCGACCAGGTGGCGATCGTGCTGGCGACCGAGCCCAGCTTCTCCGAGGACCTGCTGGGCCGCGCGCTGGTTTCCGCCGAGGCGCTGGAGATCGCGCCGCTGATCCTGCTGAACAAGACGGACCTGACCGAACGGCTGGAGGAGGCGCGTCGCCGGCTGACGCTGTACCGCCAGCTCGGCTATCGCACCGTGGAGCTGTCGGTGCACGGCAACCCCGAGGACGCGCTGGCGCAGCTGCGCCCCCTGACCGCCGGGCGCGCGACCATCCTGATCGGCCAGTCCGGCATGGGCAAGTCGTCGCTGCTGAATCTGCTGATTCCCGGCGTGGAGGCGCAAACCCGCGAGATCTCGGCCAAGCTCGATTCGGGCAAGCACACCACGACGTTCACGCGGCTCTACCACCTGCCCGACGACTGGGGCCAGGGCGGCAGCCTGATCGATTCGCCCGGCTTCCAGGAGTTTGGCCTGCACCATCTGTCCGAAGGGATGCTCGAGCGCGCCTTCCCCGAATTCCGCCCGCGGCTGACCGAATGCCGCTTCTACAACTGCCACCACATCAACGAACCGGGGTGTGGCGTGCTGGCCTCGGTGGACGCCGGCGGCATCGCGCCGCGGCGGCATCAGCTGTATCTGCAGCTGCTGCACGAGTCGCGGCAGCAGAAGCCGTGGTAGGCAAGCCGTAGGGGTCTCTCCCCTCTCCCCAACCCCGTGCTAAGGTGTCCCGCATCCCCACTGCCGGTGACGCCGATGAAACTGCTGCTGTCGACGCCCTCGCTGGTGCATGCAGCCCACTGCCGCAATCTGCTGCTGGCGGCGGGCATTCGCGCGCAACTGCGCAATACCTGGCTGGCCGGGGCGACCGGCGATATTCCGTTTCAGGAGAGCGCGCCGCAGGTGTGGCTGCTCGACGATGCGCGCGAGGAGGAAGCGTGGGCGGTGCTCGATGCCGCCGCCAATCCGGCGCCGGGGCCGCGCTGGCGCTGCACGCGCTGCGGCGAATGGCACGAGGCGCAGTTCGGCGCCTGCTGGCAGTGCGGCAGTCCGCAGCCGTGAATCGGCGGCCGTGAGCCTCAGCCCTGAACCGCAGCACTGAGCCGGGGCACTGAGCCAAAGCGCCGAGCCGGGGCACTGTATCCGCAGCCATGAACCGGGACACTGAACCGCGGCCCGGGCATGGGCCGACTGCTCTGGCTGCCGACCCTCAGCCGACCCAGCTCGCCAGCGACAGCATCGCCAGCAGCAGCATCCACAGCACCACCGCGCGCCAGACCAGCCCGACCGCCGACTGCAGCGCCCGCACGCCGGGATCGGCGCCAAGTTCGGGCGCGGCCGGCTCGGGCACGCCGTCGTCCTCCATGCCGGGCGCATAGTCGAACGCGGCGCCGGTGCCGGGGCTGGCCAGCACCACGCTGGTGTCGTCCTCGGGCAGCGGCGTGCCGAGCCGCACGCCGAGCGCGCCGCCCCCGCTGGCCAGCAGGATGCCGTTGGTCTCGTCGCGCCACTTGCGCGCATGGTTGCGCCAGGCGTAGACGGCGTCCTCGAAGTTGCCGACGATCGCAAAGCCGATCGCCGTCAGCCGCGACGGGATCCAGTCCATCAGATGGAAGGCGCGCGCCGCGAAGCGGCCGAAGGCCGGGCTGCGCTCGGACGACGGCAGGTTCCACTGCCGCGACAGGTATTCGGCGACGCGGTACAGCACCACGCCGGCGGGGCCGATCGGCAGCAGGAACCAGAAGAACACCCCGAACACATGCCGGTGCACGGCGACGATGGCCGCCTCGAGCGTGTGGCGCACGATCTCGCTGATCGGCATGTCGACGGTATCGAGCCCGGTCCACTCGTGCAGCAGCGCGCGGGCGGTGGCCGGATCGTCGCGATTGAGCGCGTCGTGGATATCGGTGAAGTAGTGGCTGAACTGGCGGAAGCCCAGCGTCAGGTACAGCAGCAGGACGTTCCAGGCGAGCGTCAGCGCCACGCTGATGGTGGCCAGCAAGTGATGGACTACGAGCGCCGCCAGGGTCAGCGGCAGCGCCGCCGTCATCCACGCCAGCGCCGCGTCGCGCGGCCGGCCGGTGTCGAAGGCGCGCTCGGCCCGTTCGGCGAGCGCGCGCACCATTTCGTGAATGGGATTGTTGCGGCCCAGGGCGCGGAACTGCTCGGCGATCAGCGCAAGAAGGACGGAAACGAAGGTCATCTCGGGTCGAAAATAGGCGGCGAGGCGAGCTGCCGGGGCGTCCCGGACCATGTGCCGGTCCGGGCGCTTATCTATAGCGAGAAGATAGCACAGCGCTTCCGCCTGCCCTGCCGGGCGGGACTTTGCGTTACATCTGCCTGCCGTCATCCCGCCGCCCCCGCGCATGCGGGCGCGCGGCGGCCTGACGGCACAGGGATGAGTCAGCGGGTCCCCGCTTTCGCGGGGACGACGCCTTGCATGTCACGGCAGGTCGAACACCAGCACCTCGGCGCCATCGCCTTGCGCCAGGCTGACCGCATCGACGCCTTCGAGCTTCGCGGCATCGCCGGCCTCCAGCGCCTGGCCGTTGACCGTGATGGCGCCGCGGGCGACATGCACATAGGCGCGCCGTCCCCGGGCCAGCGCCAGCGTGGCGGCCTCGTCGCCATCGAACAGGCCGGCGTAGAGACGCACGTCCTGATGGATCCGCACCGAGCCGTCGGCCCCGTCGCGGCTGCCGACCAGGCGCAGCCGGCCGCGCTTGTCGGCAGCGTCGAAATGCTTCTCCTCGTAGCCCGGCTCGATGCCGTTGCGGTCCGGCACGATCCAGATCTGCAGGAAATGCGTGGTGTCGTGCGCCGCGTGGTTGTACTCGGAGTGCCGCACGCCGGTGCCGGCGCTCATCCGTTGCACGTCGCCGGGGCGGATCACGCTGCCGTTGCCGATGCTGTCCTTGTGCGCCAGCTCGCCGGACAGCACATAGCTGATGATCTCCATGTCCCGGTGGCCGTGCGTGCCGAAGCCCATGCCGGGCGCGACGCGGTCTTCGTTGATGACCCGCAGCGGCCCGAACTGCACATGGCGCGGATCGAAGTAATCGGCGAAGGAGAAGCTGTGATACGACTGGAGCCAACCATGGTCGGCATAACCACGTTCTGCGGACTTGCGAATTTCAATCATTTTGATGTCCTTCCTGGCTAGTGGTCCTCGGCTTCATCCTCCCGGACTTGCATATGGACCGTCTGTTCTGCAACGATGCTAGGAAGTTTAGGACGCCTGCGCTATATTGGCGGCGGGCCATTTGCAAGCACTCATTCAGAATTTCTGAATATGCCACTCTCTCTCGAATCCCTGGAAGTTCTCGACGCGATCGAACGCAAGGGCAGCTTCGCGGCCGCCGCGCATGAAATGGGCAAGGTGCCGTCGGCGCTCACCTATGTGGTGCGCCGGCTGGAGGAAGACCTCGACGTGCTGCTGTTCGACCGGCGCCGCCACCGTGCCGAGCTGACCCCGGCCGGCCGCGCGCTGCTCGACGAGGGCCGCCACCTGCTGCACGCGGCCGACGACCTGGCGCGCCGGGTCAAGCGCCTGGCCACCGGCTGGGAGGCCAGTCTCAATATCGTGGTCGACGACCTGATCAATTTCCGCGCGCTGCTGCCGGTGATCCAGGACTTCTACGCGGAGAACAGCGCCACGCGGCTGCGCTTCGCCAAGGAGGTCCTGGGCGGCTCCTGGGACGCGCTGGTCAGCAACCGCGCCGACCTGGTGATCGGCGGCGCCTACGACGCGCCCAGCACGCAGGGCTTCCAGATCCGCTCGCTCGGCGCGATGCCGTTCGTGTTCGCGGTCGCCGCTCACCATCCGCTCGCCACCGAGCCCGGCCCGCTGACCAGCACGCAGATCGCCCGCCACCGCATCGTCGCGGTCGGCGACACCTCGCGCAATCTGCCGGCGCGCACGCATGGCGTGCTGGCCGGGCAGGACATGCTGGTGGTGCCGACCATGCGCGACAAGCTCGATGCGCAGATCCGCGGCCTGGGCTGCGGCTGGCTGCCGGCGCCGATGGCGCAGCCGCATATCGAGAGCGGCGTGCTGCAGGTGCGCGAGACCGTCGAGGTGCGCGCGCCCGGCACCTTCACCATCGCCTGGCGCACCAGCCATCGCGGCAAGGCGCTGCAATGGTGGACCGACAAGCTGCAGAATCCCCGGCTGGCGCAGGCGCTGCTGTCGCAACAACCGGGCGCGCCGGAGTAGCCGGACATGACAGCAGTACCGGGGCAGACCGATCAGCCATCGGATCGTCGGCCGTCAGAACCCCGGCCCGCCGGCCGTCGGTCGTCCGATCTTCAGCCGTCCGATCTTCCGCCGTCCGACCGTCAGTTGCCGGATAGCCGGCCGCGAGATGGCCGGCCGTCAGATCCACCCTACCGCGGCCGCTTCGCCCCCTCCCCCACCGGGCCGCTGCATCTGGGCTCGTTGGTCACCGCGCTGGCAAGCTGGCTCGACGCGCGCGCCCATCGCGGCCAGTGGCTGGTGCGCATCGAGGACATCGACTATCCCCGCTGCGTGCGCGACGCCGACCGCCAGATCCTGCAGACGCTCGACCGCCTGGGCCTGCATCCGGACGAGGAGCCGGTCTGGCAGAGCCGGCGGGAGGCGCTGTACGCCGACGCGCTGCACCGGCTCGAGGCGGCGGGGCTGGTCTATCCCTGCGGCTGCTCGCGCAAGGAGATCGCCGACTCGCTGCGGCACGTGCGCGAGCGCCATCAGACCCTGGCCTATCCCGGCACCTGCCGCAACGGCCTGCACGGCAAGCTGCCGCGCGCCTGGCGCGTGCGCGTGCCGGACGGCGAGGCGGCGCTGCTGTGCTTCGACGATCGCTGGCAGGGCCGGCAATGCCAGGACCTGGCCACCGAGCTCGGCGACTTCGTGCTGCGCCGGGCCGACGGCCTATGGGCGTATCAACTGGCGGTGGTGGTCGACGACGGGCTGCAGGGCATCACGCATATCGTGCGCGGCGCCGACCTGCTGGACTCGACGCCGCGGCAGATTCATCTGCAGCGGCTGCTGGGATTGCCGACGCCGGCCTATCTGCATGTGCCGGTGGTGGTCAACGAGATCGGGGAGAAACTGAGCAAGCAGAGCGGCGCCGAAGCGATCGACGCGCTGGCGCCGCTGGACGCGCTGCGCGCGGCCGGCGCGCATCTGGACTTGCGCAGCGGCCGCACCGATGTGGAGGGCTGGCTGGCCGAGGCGACGGCGCAGTGGGCCGCGAGGTGGGTGACACCGGCGGCCAGTTAGGGAACCGCGCCGTCGTCAGGGGGCGCGTCGTGACGAAACGCTTCGCCGGGAAGCGCCCGGAAGGCGAGCAGGAATCAGGACTTGCTCGGCACGCCGCCGAGCAGCGCGGCGACGGGGCGCTTCGGCCGGGCGCGTGCCAGGCCGACCTGGCGCGGATCGAGCGTCGGCTCCGCAGGCGCGGACGATGCGCTCGGGCTCGGCTCGTAGGGCCGCGAGAAGAAGGGATCGTCGGCCGGCCGGAAGGCGTTGCGTGCATTGCCGTGATCGGTCTTGCGCGGACGGTCCTCGCTGTCGGCGCGCGGGCGGCGCGGTTCGCTCGAGCGGCCGCGGCGGCGGTCGTCATCGGCGGCACGGAAGCGCGCAGCCGCCGGATCGAAGCCCTCGAGCTGCGCCCGCGGAATCTGCCGCTTCAGCATCTTTTCGATATCGGCCAGCAGGCGCTCGTCGCCCGGCACGAAGATCGACAGCGCGTCGCCGGTGGCACCCGCACGGCCGGTACGGCCGATCCGGTGCACATAGTCCTCGGCGTTGAACGGCAGATCGAAGTTGATCACGCAGGGCATGTCGGCGATGTCGAGGCCGCGCGCGGCGACGTCGGTCGCAACGAGCGCGTCGATGTTGCCCTGCTTGAAGCCTTCCAGCGTCTGCATCCGCTCGGTCTGGGTCTTGTCGCCGTGGATCGCGGCGGCATTGATGCCCTCGCGCTCCAGATGGCGCGCCAGGCGCGAGCAGCCGATCTTGCTGTTGACGAAGACGATGCACTGGCGCGACAGGCCCTGTTCGGCGCGCTGCTTCAGCAGATGCACCACGGCCTCCTGCTTCTGGCCGTCCTGCACCTGGTACACGGTCTGGCGCACGTTCTCGTTGGCCGAATTGCTGCGCGCCACTTCGATCGTCACCGGCTGGTGCAGATAGCTGGCCGCCAGCTTCTTGATCTCGGGCGAGAAGGTCGCGGAGAACAGCAGCGTCTGGCGCTTGGCCGGCAGCAGGTTGATGATGCGCTGCAGGTCTGGCAGGAAGCCCATGTCGAGCATGCGGTCGGCTTCGTCCAGCACCAGCATCTGCACCTGCGACAGGTTGACCGACTTCTGCTGCACGTGGTCGAGCAGGCGGCCCGGGGTCGCGACCAGGATCTCGACGCCGCGCCGCAGCGCGTCGGTCTGCGGATTCATGTCGACGCCGCCGAACACCACGGTGCTGCGCAGGTCGGTGTGGCGCGCATAGCGGGCCACGTTGTCGTAGACCTGGTCGGCCAGTTCGCGCGTCGGCGTCAGCATCAGCGCGCGCACCGGGTGCCGCGCCGGCGAGGCGCTGGCGTTGGCCAGCGGCAGCAGGCGCTGGATGATCGGCAGCGCGAAGCCCGCGGTCTTGCCGGTGCCGGTCTGCGCCGCGCCCATCACGTCCTTGCCCAGCAGCACCACCGGGATCGCCTGCGCCTGGATCGGCGTCGGCTTGGTATAGCCCTGCTCGGTCAGCGCCCGCAGCACGCGCGGGTCGAGCCCGAAGCTGTCGAAGGTGATGTCGTCGGTGGAAGTCGGTACAGCAGTGGTGTTCGTGTTCGTGGTGGTGGTCATGGTATGGGTGTCTGGCGAAGGCGAACCCGGCGCCAGCGGACACGCATCGATCGAACGCAATGGAACTGGCGGAAGCCGCGCAGCACTTGGCCTGGGCGGCAAGGGCGGAGTGGGGCTGTGGGGTCGGCACCGCATTCCGGCGCCGATTTCGAGGCCCCTGCCGCGTCGAGATCGGCAACATCTGGCAAGCCGATCAATAGCGCTACAGAATCAAAGACTTAGATTCTACAACAGCGGGCAGGTGCGGGGTAGTGCGGCGCTCGGGAGTGTGGTACGGGCGCTCCCTGGCCTCGGCAAGCTATCGGGGGCGCCGCGGCGGTGGCCGGCGCCTCTTGCCCGGCGCGGCGGCCCGCGTCAGCCACAGCGTCCGTGCCGCGCGAAAGCGCGCCCCCTCGGCCTCCAGCCAGCTTTCGATGGCAGCCACCTCCGGGCTCTGGCCGTGAGCCGAGACGAAGTAGTAGGCGGCCTGGCTGGGCAGATGCAGGCCGAACAGGTCGACCAGCCGGCCGGCCTGCAGGTCTTCCAGCACCAGCGCGGTCCGCCCCATCGCGACGCCCTGCCCCGCCAGCGCCGCGCCGATCGCCAGCTGCGACAGGTTGAAGCGCTGGCCCTGCGCCAGGTCCGGCACCGTGACGCCGGCCTGCGCCAGCCACGCGCCCCATTCGTCGAACTCTCCGGCGCCGTCCCAGGGGCTGGCGTCGTGCAGCAGCAGCTCGCCGCGCAGGTCGGCCGGCGAACGCAGCTCCGGATGCGCGGCGACGAAGGCGGGGCTGGCCACCGGCAGCAGCCATTCGTCGAGGAAGCGCCGCGCGTGCACGTCGCGGTAGGCACCCGGATCGAAGCGCACCGCCGCGTCGATGCCCTCGCGCAGCATCCGGCCGCGGTCCAGCGCCTGGAATTCGCCCTGCACGCGCAGGCCGATATCGGCATGGTCGCGGAAGAAGCTGCCCAGCCGCGGCGTCAGCCAGCGCATCGCGAACGAGGGGGAACAGGACAGTGACACCGGCCCCATCTCGCCGCGGCGGCGCAACTGGCCCAGCGCGCCTTCGATCGCTTGGAAGGAATCGCGCAGCACCACGCGCAGCCGCTCGCCCTCGGGCGTCGGCACCAGCGCGCGCGGCGTGCGCACGAACAGCGGGCGTCCGAGCCATTGCTCCAGGTGCTTGACCTGCTGACTGACCGCGCCCTGGGTCACGCACAGCTCGCCGGCGGCACGGGTGAAGCTGTGGTGGCGCGCCGCCGCCTCGAAGCAGCGCAGCCAGGCAAGGAGGGAGGCGGAGAGCGTCGTGGTCATCGTTGTCATTAGTGCAGCTAATGCATGGCGCAGCAGGAATGGTTTGCCGGAATCGGTGGTTGCGCGAACAATGCGGGAAAAGCGCCCGCGCAAGGTCGGCCTGCCTGACACCCGAAGAACGACGCCAACTGTTTTACAACCGCACAGCAGCCGCGCTCCCGCACCGATGACCGAAGTGAACAACTCCAGCCCCAACTCGACGTTTTCCCCGCCCGAAAACACCGGTTCCGCCCCGGCGGCAAGCGCGGCGGCTCCCGCGGCCGATGCCGCGCTGCTGGCGGCGCTCGGCGCGGCCCGGCCCTGCCTGTGGACCAACCCGCTGCTGGCGCCGCAAACCCCGGCGGCAGTCCGCACGGGCGAGAAGGACATTAGTCTAGCTGATGTCCATGCAGCCCACGCCCGCTTCCCGCGTTTCGCCCCGCTGCTGCAGCGGCTGTTTCCGGAGCTGGCGGACAGCGCCGGCGCCATCGAATCGCCGGTGCTGCCGGCCGCCGCGCTGGCGCCCGCCATTGGCTTGCCTTCCGGCAGCGGCGCGCTGTGGATCAAGGCCGATCACAGCCTGCCGGTGGCCGGTTCGATCAAGGCCCGCGGCGGCATCCACGAGGTGCTGGAATTCGCCGAAGGACTGGCGCTGCAACACGGACTGGTCACCAAGGATGCGAGCCCCGACGACTATCGCCGGCTGGCCGAACCGACGGCGCGCGCGGTCTTCTCTCGCTACCAGGTCGCGGTGGGCTCGACCGGCAATCTGGGCCTGAGCATCGGCGTGATGGCGTCCGCGCTGGGCTTTCGCGCGGTGGTGCACATGTCGGCCGACGCCAAGGCGTGGAAGAAGGACCGGCTGCGCTCGCGCGGCGTCGAGGTGATCGAGCACGCGGGCGACTACCAGCAGGCGGTGGCCGCCGGCCGTGCCCAGGCGCAGCAGGACCCCTTCTGCCATTTCGTCGACGACGAGCGCTCGCTGTCGCTGCTGCTCGGCTACAGCGCCGCGGTGTTGCGGCTCGACGCGCAGTTGCGCGAGCACGGCATCGCGCCCGACGCGAAGCGTCCGTTGTTCGTCTATCTGCCTTGCGGGGTCGGCGGCGCGCCGGCCGGCATCGCCTTCGGCCTGAAGCAGCTGTACGGGCCGCACGCGCATTGCTTCTTCGCCGAGCCGACGCAGTCGCCCTGCTTCCTGGTGCAGATGATCGGCGCCGAGGTCAACGGCGCCGGCGGCAATCCTTCGGTCTACGACTACGGGCTCAGCAATCGCACCGAGGCCGACGGCCTGGCTGTGCCGCGCGCCTCCGAGCTGGCCGCGGCGGCGATGCGCGAACTGCTGTCGGGGGTCTATACCGTGGCGGACGAACAGCTGTTCCGCGACCTGTATCTGGCCAAGCGGGATGCCGGCATCGAGATCGAACCGTCGGCGGCCGCCGGCTTCAGCGGCCCCGCGATGCTGACGGGCACCGAGGCCGGGCAGGCCTATCTGGCCCGCCATGGCTTGACGGAGGCGATGCCCACCGCCACGCATCTGGTCTGGACCACCGGCGGGCTGTTCGTTCCCCCCGAGGAATACCGGCGCTTTCTCGCGCGCGGCGAGGCGCTGGCGACTTCGCCGGCACGGCAGTAGGCGCACCCGAGCGGGCCGCGTTCGACGGCGGCCATCGAGCGGAGCCACCGACCGCAGTCATCCAGCGCAGTCGTCGAGCGCCGACATCTACGGCAGCCACCGACGCCCGCCACAAAGAGCAAGGGCCGGCGACCATACGATCGCCAGCCCTCACCCTACCCCGCTAAGAAGGCAAGCCACGGTGCGCCCATGACGGGCGCGGGCGTATCAGTCGCCCTTGATGCCGTTGTCCTGGATGACCTTGCCCCACTTCTTGTCGTCGGCGCGCATGCGTGCGGCCAACTGTTCCGGCGGCATATAGGCCGCCACCGTGCCCGCGCCCAGCATCTTCTGCTGGACGGTCGGATCGGCCAGCGCGGCCTTCAGCTCGGCCGACAGCTTCGCGATGATGTCCTTCGGCGTGCCGGCCGGCGCCAGCAGGCCGCCCCAGGCGGTCGCCTCGAAGCCCGGGAAGCCCTGCTCGGCCACGGTCTTGACCTCGGGCGTGAAGCTGACGCGCTTGGCCGAGCCCACCGCGATCGGACGCAGCTTGCCGGCCTTGATGTGCGGCAGCGCGGCGATCATGTCGGAGAACATCATCGGCACCTGGCCGGCGAGCAGATCCGAGATCGCCGGCGCGCTGCCCTTGTACGGCACGTGCTGCACGTCGAAGCTGCCCAGGTTCTGCAGCAGCTCGGTCGACAGATGGCCGAAGCTGCCGTTGCCGGCGCTGGTGTAGTTCATCTCGCCCGGCTTGGCCTTGGCCTTGGCGATGTACTGCTGCAGCGTGGTCACGTCGGGCAGCGCGTTCGGATTGACCACCATCACGATCGGCAGATCGTAGGCGGCGCCGATGGGCGCGAAGTCCTTGAACAGGTCGTAGCCCTTGCGGTTGATCAGGTGCGGCGCGATCAGCGTGGGCGTGGCCAGCACCAGCAGCGTGTAGCCGTCCGGTGCGCTCTTGGCCACGGTCTCGGCGCCGATGGTGCCGGAGGCGCCGGGGCGGTTGTCGACCACCACGGGCTGCTTCAGCGAATCGCTGAGCTTCTGCCCGATGATGCGCGCGGCGGTATCGGTCGGGCCGCCCGGCGGGAACGGCACCACCAGCCGGATCGGCTTGGAGGGATAGCTGTCGGCGAACGCCTGGGTGGCGCACAGCGGCAGGGAAAGGGTCAGCATGGCGGCGCCGAGGCGGCGCGCGAAGGTACGGCGGCTTGTGTTCTGCATGGCAACAAGAGAAACGTCATCCGAAATCGGCGCGGTCCGCGTCGGGCGCGCCGGCGAAACAGGCAACTCTCGGCGACTCGCGGGGCAGTCCATGGCCCGTGGAGCGCAAATCGATCCCGTCATTTCCAGTCGAAACAAGGCGTGGTTGGTCTCCTTGGCGTACTGCGTGGCCGGTGGTCCGGCCTTGTCGTTGTTGTGGAGGAAGGGCGGGCGGTGCTCCGCCCCGCGAAATCTTCGGGCTGCCGGCGAGCATCGGGCGTCGGCGGGTGTCGGCTCGCCTCGGCCCGCGTCGGCCGCGCCGGCCCGCGTCAGCCCGCCGTGGCGATCGAGAACGGCCCCGGCCGGAACAGGCAGGCATCCATCGTGCGCAGATCCGGCGCGACCGCGATCGGCGTCGCGCACTGCGCCAGCACATCGCGCTGCAGGTCCACGCCGGGCGCGATCTCGATCAGCGTCAGGCGCGCTTCGCCATTCGCATCGGCTCGCATCTCGAACACCGCTCGCTCGGTGATGTACAGCACCGGCACGCCCAGCGAGGCCACGTACGGCCCGTTGAAGCTCAGGTGCGAGACCTCGGGAACGATCTTCTTCACGCGTCCCTCGCGCGCGATCTGCAGCTGGCCGCCTTCGGCGCGGACCTCGAGCCCGCCCGCCGTCAGCGTGCCCATGAAGACCACCGCCTTGGCGCTCTGCGTGATGTTGATGAAGCCGCCGACGCCGGCGATCAGCGCCTGCGTGCCCTCGCCGAACTTGCTGACGTTGACGTTGCCGTGGCCGTCGAGCTCGGCGAGACCAAGGATGGCCAGGTCGATGCCGCCGCCCTCGTAGAAATCGAATTGCGCGGGCTGGTCGATCACCGCCTCGGGATAGGCCGACGCGCCGAAGCTCAGGCCGTCGGCCGGCGTGCCGCCGATCGGGCCGGCCTCGACCGTCAGCGTGAAGCCGTCCAGCCCCGCCTGCTCGGCCAGCATGCCGACCGCCGCCGGCATGCCGACGCCTAGATTGACCACGCGCGGCCGGCGCCTGGCCAGCTCCAGCACCGCACGGCGCTGCGCGATGGTGCGGGCGTCGAGTGTTGGGGGCGCGGGATCGATGTCGGGCACAACATCGGCATCGGGCACAACATCGGCATCGGGCGCGACGCCGGCTTTGGCAACCGCACCGGCCTCGGCAGTCGCCGCCTGCTGCGCCGCCGCCTCGCCGCGCCACGGCGTCACGTAGGCCGGATTGAAGCGCTCGGCGAAGGTCATCTGATGATGGGCCGGATCCTCGCTGACCACCACGTAGTCGACCAGGATGCCCGGCACATGGATGGCCTGCAGATTGTCGTGATGGTCGACCAGCTGCTCGACCTGCGCGATCACGATGCCGCCGGAGTTGTGCGCGGCCTGCGCCATCGCCAGCAGCTCGTGGTGGAAGGCTTCGCGATGCGTGCTCAGGTTGCCGCGCGGATCGGCCGCGGTGCAGCGGATCAGCGCGCAATGGATCGGGAAGCTTGGATAGAACAGGTAGTCGTCGCCGCGGAAGGACACCGCCTCGACCCAGTTGGCGCGGCCCTCGGCGATCGCCTCGCGGGCGCGCCGGTTGACGGCGCCGCCGTGGTAGCGCGGATCGCGCTCGCTGCGCGGATCGACGAAGGTGTGCAGGCCGATTTTTGTCATCACGCCGGGCTTGCCGCCGGCGATCGCGCGGTACAGGTGCGTCAGCACGCCCTGCGGCAGGTTGTAGCCCTCGCACTGCTCGGCCATTGCCAGATCCGCCAGCCGCGTCGCGGAGCGCCAGTGGCCGCCGACGATCGACGCGGTCATGCCGGCATTGCCGAAATGATTGACGCCGCGTGCGCCGCGATCGCCCTGCCCGGCCGAGTAGACCAGCGTCAGGTCGCGCGGCAGGCCTCTCTGCAGGAAGCGCCGCTCCAGCGCCTCGGTCACCGCCTCGGCATGGCCGGCCCCGACGAAGCCGGCGCTTGCCACCGTCCATCGGTCCTGTACCAGGGCCGCCGCCTGGTCTGCGGTGATCACCTTCATGCTGTCTCCTGATGCTGCGGCGCGCGGGGCGCCGCTGTCGCCGTCGGCGCCCGGCATCGGAGCGCGCTTGTCGGCGGAATATTGCGGTTCGCGTTTTGCGAACATTTGTTCGCGGATCGCCGTATCATACGGACGACTGGCCGATTCGCGCAAGCCCGAAGTCGGCACTAGAATCGCCGCAATTCCATTTCGACGTATATTTCACGTCACTTCAACGCTCGATCCAGGACGCTCTCCATGCCCGAAGCCGAGGCCCCGACGCAGAAAAAGGATGAGTTGCTCGACTCCCTGAACAAGGGGCTGGCGCTGCTGCGGCTGTTCGCCAGCGGCGTCGAGAGCCTGTCGATGCAGGACGTGGCCGACCGCCTCGATGTCACGCGGGCAGCGGCGCGCCGGCTGCTGTTGACGCTTCACCACAACGGTTATCTGGCGCAGAACGGCCGGCAGTTCTCGTTGACCCCTCGGGTGATGGAGCTCGGCTACGCCTATTTCGCCTCGATGAGCCTGCCGCGGCTGGCGCAGCCGCATCTGCGCGCGCTGGCGAGCCGCTGCGGCGAGACCTGTTCGATCGGCATGCTGGACGACGACGCCGTCGTGCTGGTCGCGCGGGAAGAGCCGCGCCAGATCCTGCGCGTGGACATGGCGATCGGGCGGCGCATGCCGGCCTACGCGCATTCGCTGGGACGCGTGCTGCTGGCGGGCCTCGATGACGCGGCGCTGGAGCGCTACCTGGCGCACGCCGAGCTGCGCAAGCTGACGCCGTTCACCATCGATTCGCGCGAGGCGCTGCGCGCCACGCTGGCGCAGGTGCGCGAGGACGGCCATTGCGTGCTGGTCAGCGAGCTGGTCGACGGCTTCGCCGGCATCTCGGTGCCGCTGCGCGACCAGACCGGCAAGGTGGTCGCCGGCCTGGGCTTCAGCATGGTGCTCGGCAGCCGCAGTGCCGCCACGCTGGTCGAGCGCTATCTGTCGCCGCTGCGCGAGGTCGCCGCGGCGATCGAGGCGGTACTGCGCGCCCGCTGAGCCCAAACCCCGCCCCGTTCGGGCAGGCCCAGGGCGCAAACAAAAAAAGCCCCGCAAGCCGGGGAGCTGCGGGGCATCAGTGGTAGCGGGGTCGAATTGCATTCGCACCCACGGGCGCTATCTTGCTCAAGGATTGTCCGAAGCACATCACCCGAACGTAGGGCGCGATGGCGTTGCCGCTCACGAGAGGCGGCATTCGGCGTGTGCGCGGCCGACAAAACGCACACCGGCCAGACACCGGGCGCGCGACACAGCCGAGGAGCGCAAAGCCATCTTCGCTACCATGCAGCCTTCGAAGACGACAAGAACAGGCAAGGGACCGCGCCATGGAACTCAGACAACTGCGCTACTTCGTCACCGTGGTGCAGCACGGGAGCATGGGCAAGGCGGCGCTCGAACTGGGCGTCGTCACCTCGGCCCTGAGCCAGCAGATCAGCCGCCTCGAGAGCGAGCTGTCGACGCGGCTGCTGCAGCGGACCTCCAGCGGCGTGGTGCCCACCGATGCCGGCCTCGCGTTCTGGCGGCAGGCTCAGCTGGCGCTGCGGCATATCGACGATGCCGCCGAGGCGGCCAGGCATGCGCGGCTGTCCGGCCATGTCAGCGTCGGCCTGGCGCCGACCACGGCAAGCGTGCTGGGCCTGCCCTTCATGCGCGCGATGGCCGAGCGCTACCCCGACGTGCGGCTGCGCATGGTCGAAAGCCTGTCGGGCTATCTCGCCTCGATGCTGAACGCACGCCAGATCGATCTGGCGATGCTGTTCAATGACGAGCCGGCGCAACGCTGGACCGTGCAGCCGCTGCTCGACGAGCGCCTGTTCGTGATCGGCGTGAGATCGCTCGCCGGCATGCCCGACGGCGAAGGCGTCGCCATGGCATCGCTGGCGGGGCTGCCGCTGGTGCTGCCAAGCGGCACGCACGGCCTGCGCGCGCTGGTGACGAGCTGCTTCCACGATGCCAAGGCGCAGCCGCGCATCGTCGCCGAGGTCGATGGACTCGCGGTGCTGATGGACGCGGTGCAAGGGGGCCTGGGCGCGACGATCCAGCCCGGCGCGGCGCTGGCCCGCACCCACAGCGACCAGCTCGCCAGCGTGCCGCTGCTCGACGAGCGCGCGAGCCGGCCAAACCTGCTGGTCAGCCTGAACGACGATGAGCTGTCGCCCGCCGCGCTGGCCGCGCGCGTGGTGCTGACCGATGTCGCGCGCACGCTGGTGCGCGAGGGGAAATGGCCGGGGGCGACGCTGCGGGTGGAGACGGCCGACGATGCCGACGGCGACGCCGACGCGGCGGCGAGCTGAAAAATGACCGTTCCTCGTAAATTCAAAATTATTGAATAACTATTTCGCAAAGAGCCTGGCTCGTCGAATCCTTTGGTCCGTATAGTTCACCCATCGCAGCAACACATCGGCACCACGGCGCGGCACCACAGCGCCAACAAACTGCAACAAGGCGCGCGCTGCGACGAATTCAATCAATTTCACCAAAGGAACCATCATGTCGAACCCGAAGCTCGAAGTCCTGACCCCGCAAAACAGCCAGCTGATCATCATCGACCACCAGCCGCAGATGGCCTTCGGCGTGCAGTCGATGGACCGCCAGTTGATGAAGAACAATGTGGTGGGCCTGGCCAAGGCCGCCAAGATCTTCGAGATTCCGACCATCATCACCACGGTCGAGAGCGAATCGTTTTCGGGCTACACCTATCCCGAGCTGCTCGATGTGTTCCCGAACCAGAAGACGCTCGAACGCACCTCGATGAATTCGTGGGACGACCAGAAGGTCCGCGACGCGCTGAAGGCCAACGGCCGCAGGAAGGTGGTCGTGGCCGGCCTGTGGACCGAGGTCTGCAACACCACCTTCGCGCTGAGCGCGATGCTCGAGGGCGACTACGAGATCTACATGGTCGCCGACGCCTCGGGCGGCACCACCAAGGAAGCGCACGACTACGCGATGCAGCGCATGATCCAGGCCGGCGTGGTGCCGGTGACCTGGCAGCAGGTCGCGCTGGAATGGCAACGCGACTGGGCGCGCCGCGACACCTACGACGCCGTGATCGGCCTGGCGCAGGAACATTCGGGCGCCTACGGCATGGGCATCGACTACGCCTACACGATGGTCCACAAGGCCGCGCAGCGCACCGCCACGCCGCACGAGTCGATCGCTCCGGTGGCGGCGAACTGAACGCCCGCCTGAACGCCCGCCTGAACGCGACACGGAACGCGATCCATGGATGCGCCGGCGGCTAGAACAGCCCCAGCTGCCGGCTGACCACGTTGTCGAAGGCGTCGCCGACGAAGGGCAGGATCGCGTCGGCGACCGGCTGCAGCTGCCGGCTCAGGTAGTGATCGTAGTCGATCGGGGCCCGGCGGACCTCCAGCGGTTCCGGCCCCGCGATCGTCATCACGTACTGGATCCACGCGCCCTGCCGGTATTGCAGCGGCCGGCCACGCTCGCGATTGAAGTCGTCGGCCACGCGCGCCGCCCGCGCATGCGGCGGCACATTGCGCTGGTAGTCGTCGAGCTGCCGGCGCAGGCGCTTGCGATAGACCAGCAGCGCATCGAGCTCGCCGCGCAGCAGCCTGGCGACGTACTCGCGCACATAGTCCGCATACGGCTCGCCCTGGAAGACGCGCCGATACAGCTCCTGCTGGAAGGCCTGCGCCAGCGGCGACCAGTCCGTGCGCACCGCCTCCAGCCCCTTGAACACCATCTGCTCGCTGCCGTCCGCGCCGCGCACCAGACCGGCATAGCGCTTCTTGCTGCCATCCTCGGCGCCGCGCACGGTGGGCATCAGGAAGCGCCGGTAGTGGGTCTCGTACTGGATCTCCAGCGCGCTGTCGAGCCCGTATGCCTCGCGCAGGTGCGCGCGCCACCAGTCGTTGATGTGCGCGACCAGCTCGCGCCCGATGCGGTCCGCCTCCTCGTCGGCGTGGCGGCGGCCGAGGGCCACAAAGGTCGAATCGGTATCGCCGTAGATCACCGTGTAGCCGCGCCCCTCGACCAGCTCGCGCGTCCTGCGCATGATCTCGTGGCCGCGCATCGTGATCGACGAGGCCAGCCGCGCATCGAAGAAACGGCAGCCGGTCGAGCCGAGCACGCCGTAGAACGCATTCATGATGATCTTCAGCGCCTGCGACAGCGGCTTGTTGCCGTCGCGCTTGGCGGCGTCGCGCCCCTGCCAGATCTCGGCGACGATGGCCGGCAGCGCGTGGCTGTCGCGCGAGAAGCGCGCGCCGCGAAAGCCCGGCACGGTCTGCGCCGGATCGGCGCTGTGCATGCCCTCCACCAGCCCGACCGGATCGATCAGGAAGGTGCGGATGATCGACGGATACAGGCTCTTGTAGTCGAGCACCAGCACCGAGTCGTACAGCCCCGGGCGCGAATCCATCACGAAGCCGCCGGGACTGGCCTCTTCCGGCTGGTCGCCCAGGTTCGGCGCCACATAGCCGAGCCGATGCATGCGCGGCAGATACAGATGCGTGAAGGCCGCCACCGAGCCGCCACTGCGATCGGCCTCGAGGCCGGTGACGGTGGCGCGGTCCAGCAGGAACTGCAGCAGCTCGGCCTTGTGGAAGATGCGCGTGACCAGCTCGCAGTCCTTCAGGTTGTAGCGCGCCAGCGCCGCCTTGTCGGTGGCGAACATGCGGTCGATCGCATCCATCCGGTCGTACGGATCGTCGATGTCCTTGCCCTCGCCGAGCAGCGAGCGGGCGACGAATTCCAGGCTGAACGAGGCGAAGCTCCAGGTCGCCGAGCGCATCGCCTCGATGCCGTCGATGATCAGGCGTCCGGGCAGCGCGGCGAAGTAGTGATGCTCGCGCGTGCCGTGCTGGCGCCATTCGAGCGGCGCGCCGCCGCGGCCCAGGCGCAGCGGCACCTTCAACTGCTCGGCATGCTGGCGCAGCACGCGCAGGTCGAACTGCACCAGGTTCCAGCCGATGATCGCGTCGGGGTCGTGGCGGTCGAACCAGGCGATCAGCCGGTGCAGCATCTCGGCCGGGCTGTCGCAGTATTCGAGGTGGAAATCGACACCGGGATCGAGGCGGGGATCGACGCGGGGATCCTGCGTGCCGGCATCGCTGCCGGTCGGCGGACCGAGCATCAGCACCGTGCGATCGCCGCAGCCTTCCAGCGCGATCGAATAGAGATCGCCCTGCATGCTGGTCTCGATATCCAGCGACACGCAGCGCAGCTGGGGGCGATAGCTGGCGGCGGGCCGGATCTGCACGTCGACCAGCGCGCCGTCCGCATCGGGCCGCCCGGAAAACTGCACCGGCGCGGTGATGAAGCGCTCCATCAGGTAGCGCTCCGGCGGACGGATGTCGGCCTCGTAGACATCGATGCCGGCCTGCCGCAACGTCTTCTCGATGCGCAGCAGTTGCCGGTAGTGGTGGCAATAGACGCCGGTGACGGGACGCAGCCGGAAGTCCTTCAGCGCCAGCGGCTTGAGCTCGACCTGCGGCTCGCCGCGCAGCAAGGCATCGGCGCGTGGCTGCTGTTCCTCGGGAATGAAGGCGACGCACGGCTGCGGCGGCAGGCGCAGGCGCCGCGGACCGTCATCGGTGGCCAACCAGATTTCGATCTCGGTGCCGGCCGGCGTGTCGTGCCAATGGCGGGTCAGGATGAAGCCGTGCTGCGGCGGGACCACGGTGGGGTGTCGGGGAAGGGTCGGAATCTGGACGTCGCCGGCGCATGCGGCCGGGGATCGGCGGCGAGTCTAACATGGGGCCTCGTGGGCCGAGGGACGCTGACCTGCCGCTCACCTGCCGCTCACCTGCCGCTCACCTGCCGCTCACCCCCCGCTCACCCGCCGCTCGCCTGCCGCTTACCCGCCGCTCGCCCGCCGCTTACCTGCCGCTTACCTGCCGCTTACCCGCCGACCATCGCGGCCAGCGTCAGGTGCGCCACGACATGGGCGACGATCGCTGCTTCCAGGCCGTAGCGCCAGAACAGGCAGCCCGCGATCACGCCGAAGGCCGCGTTGGCCCCGGTCAGATGCAGCACCACCGGCCACGCCAGCGGTCCGGCCAAGCCTGCCGCGGCGGGCAGATGCGCGAGCCCGAACACCACGGCGCTGAGCGCTAACGCGATCCAGAACAGCCCCGCGCCGGGGTTGGCGGCACCGCGTCGGAATACGCGCCACAGCGCCCACACCAGCAGACTCATCAGTCCCCATCGGACCAGGACTTCCTCGGTCACGCCGCCGTACAGCAGCCGCACGGCCAGCGGCATCGTCGTGCCGTGAATCGGCGCCGCCGCTTGCGGCGCGGTCGCGATCAAACCCCACAGCAATACGCCGGCAAGCAGGCCCCCTATCAAGCCCGGCAAGCACTGCGGACGCAACGCGCCCCACGGCGCCCGGCCCGCCGCCAGCTCGGCCATGGCCTGCGCCCGCAGCCCGGCCTTGCCGGCGAGCCGGGCACCGGCGAAGGCCGCCAGCGCGAGCAACAGCGCGCTCTGCACGCCGCTGGCCACGCCCACCACCCACATCGGCACGGGAAGGACCTGGTGCTGCAGCAGCACCGGCACCCCCAGCCATGCCATGGCGATCACGCCGGGAAGGCCGGCACACCAGGTGAGGAGAAACAGGCGGCGGTTCAGGGTTCGCTGAGCGGTCCGCTCGGGGATTGGCTTCGTGTCGATCGCTTGGGTCTGCATCATGGTTCGTGGATGGACTCGTATTCGTAGGCGCCCAGGATGTAGTCGTTGAAGTATCCGCCCTTGGAGTCGGCGTCCATGAAATCGCGGTACACGCTGGCCGGGACGTCGAGATAGTGGTAGAGCTTGCCGCTGACGAACTCGATGCCGAGCACGCGCTTGCGGTAGTCGTAGCCGATGGCGGCCACGACGGACGATTCGACGGGATCGAAGTACATGGCTGTCGTTCTCATCCGGTGCCGAAGGCAGTGCTCAAGCCAGTGCTCAGGCCAGTGCTGAAACCAATGACGGAGCCGATGCCGGAGCACCAACAAAAAGGGGTTACGTTTGCACGTAACCCCTTTTTACTACAGTGGTGGGCCTCCCGTGAGTCGAACACGGCACCAATGGATTATGAGTCCACTGCTCTAACCAGGCATGAGCTAGAGGCCCCAAAAACCGATCCCAATGGCCGCCGCACCATGGATGCTTGCCGGCCATCAGGGCAGTTCTATCAGCTGCCTTCCAGGAAGCTCTTCAGCTTGTCGGAGCGGCTCGGGTGGCGCAGCTTGCGCAGTGCCTTGGCCTCGATCTGACGGATCCGTTCACGCGTGACGTCGAACTGCTTGCCGACCTCTTCCAGCGTGTGGTCGGTGCTCATTTCGATGCCGAAGCGCATGCGCAGCACCTTGGCTTCGCGCGGCGTCAGCGAATCGAGCACGTCCTTGACCACGTCGCGCATCGAGCCGTGCAGAGCGGCCTCGGCGGGCGCCAGCGTGTTGGTGTCCTCGATGAAGTCGCCCAGATGGGAATCGTCGTCGTCGCCGATCGGCGTTTCCATGGAGATCGGCTCCTTGGCGATCTTCATGATCTTGCGGATCTTGTCCTCGGGCATCTCCATCTTCTCGGCCAGCGTCGCCGGATCCGGCTCGTTGCCGGTTTCCTGCAGGATCTGGCGCGAGATGCGGTTCATCTTGTTGATCGTTTCGATCATGTGCACCGGGATACGGATGGTGCGCGCCTGATCGGCGATCGAACGCGTGATGGCCTGACGGATCCACCAGGTCGCGTAGGTCGAGAACTTGTAGCCGCGGCGATATTCGAACTTGTCCACCGCCTTCATCAGGCCGATGTTGCCTTCCTGGATCAGGTCCAGGAACTGCAGGCCGCGGTTGGTGTACTTCTTGGCGATCGAGATCACCAGACGCAGGTTGGCCTCGGTCATCTCGCGCTTGGCCTCGCGGGCGCGCTTCTCGCCCTCGGACATCTTGCGGTTGACTTCCTTGAGTTCCTTCAGCGGCAGCACCACGCGCGCCTGCAGGTCGATCAGCTTCTGCTGCAGCTCGTGCACGGCCGGCACGTTGCGCTCGACGATCGTGCTGTACGGCTTGTTGTCGGCGACGACCGTGTGGATCCAGTCCAGGTTGGTCTCGTTGCCCGGGAAGCGGGCCACGAAGTCGGCGCGCGGCATGCCGCACTTGTCGACCACGATGTTCAGGATCGCGCGTTCGAGCTTGCGCACTTCGTCGACCTGGCCGCGCAGCGTGTCGCACAGGCGCTCGACGTTGCGCGCGGTGAAACGGATACCCATCAGTTCGTTCTGGATGGCTTCCTGCGCCTTGATGTAAGGCTTGGACTTGTAGCCTTCCTTCTCGAAGGCGCGGCGCATCTTGTCGAACTGGTCGGCGATCACGCGGAATTTTTCCAGCGCGGCCACCTTGAGCTCTTCCAGCTGGCGTGCCGAGGCACCGCCGCCGGCGGCGTCGTCGTCCTCGTCCTCGTCGGCTTCCTCGTCGTCCGATTCGAGTTCCTCGTCGTCGGAGGCCGCGGCGGCCGCCGGCGTCACGCCGACTTCCTCGACCGCCTCTTCGGCGTTCGGATCGATCAGGCCGTCGACGAACTCGTCGATCTTGATCTCGTCATTGGCGACGCGCTCGGCGTGCGCCAGGATTTCCGAGATCGTGACCGGGCAGGCCGAGATGGCCATCACCATGTCCTTCAGGCCGGCCTCGATCCGCTTGGCGATCTCGATTTCGCCTTCGCGGGTCAGCAGCTCGACGGTACCCATTTCGCGCATGTACATGCGGACCGGGTCGGTGGTGCGGCCGAATTCGGAGTCGACCGTCGACAGCGCGGCTTCGGCCTCTTCCTCGGCTTCTTCCTCGCTGGTGGCGGACGGGGCATTGTCGTTGAGCAGCAGCGTCTCGGCGTCGGGCGCCTGCTCGTAGACGGCGATGCCGATGTCATTCAGCGTCGCGACCAGGGTGTCGATCGTTTCCGAATCGACCATGTCGTCCGGCAGGTGATCGTTGATCTCGGCGTAGGTCAGGTAGCCGCGCGACTTGCCCAGCTTGATCAGCGCCTTGAGCTTCTGGCGGCGCGCCTCGAGCTCTTCCTCGGTGCCCTGCTGGGCCGAGGCGAACTCCTTGAGCAGCGCCTTTTCCTTGGCCTTGCGGTCCTTGGCTTTCTGCTTCTCGGTCTTCGGAGCGGCCGCCGGCGCGGCGGCACGCGTGTCGTCTTCGTAAAGCTCGTCGTTCACGTCGTCAGTATGGCTTTCGTCTTGCAGCATCTCGGCCTTGGGCTTGCGGCCGCGCTTCTTGGGCTCCGGCGCGACGGCCGCAGCGGGACGCTGGGATGCTACGGGTGCGGAGGTGGCGGCGCGCGCCTTGGACGCCGCCGCGGTCGCGCCGGACTTGGCGCTGGCGGTCTTGGCGCCGGCGGCTGCCGTTCGCTTGCTCTCGACTTCGGTGTTCTGCTGTTTCGCCACGGGGATACTCTTGCCTTTAACAGGTTCGGACGCGGCACGTTTGCCGCCCGCTGTTGCCGTATGCGCGCTTGCGCTCGCGCTTGCATTGGCGTTCTTGCCGCTCTCGCGTGCCGAAGTCGAGGGCTGTTTCTCGGATGCGCGGGTTCTGGTGGGTGTCGTCGTTGCGGCCGCCTTGGCGGGACGCGCTGACTTGGCTGGCGCAGACCTGGCTTGCGTCGCAGATCGCGTGGCGGGCTTTTCCGCCGCGGTCGCTTGTGTCGACGCCTTGCCGCTCCCCGCTCGGGGAGCCTTAGTGGAAACCTTTTCGGTTGCTTTGGCCTTTGCCATTGGCACGCTCACTTTCACCAGAACTGGAGAGAAAGATTTCGCAATCCAAACCGGCTATTGTAGCACGTCGCCACTAGCCGGCCTTCCCGACAGGTGAGGTTTTCACCTGAAAAATCAAGGCTTAAGCCCAAAATCGATGGACTTTTGCCCTGTTTGTTGCCAGTTGGCCGCGTACCTGTCTCCGGTATGGCGGCCGAATTCCGTTTTTCAACCAAGGCGCTTGCGCCGGTGGATCTCCGCGATGAGCCAGCGCATGCGCGTCTTGCCCGCCTCGTCCGCGGTGCCGTTCTCGATCGCGGACTGCAGCTGCGTCAACTCGCGCTGCAGCGGCTCGACCAGCAGCTTGGCGATCGCCGCGTCGAACTCCAGCGTCGCCGGCTCCTCGTCGATGTCCTCGCGCAACACGCCGGCGCGCACATTGGCATAGACGTCGGCAAACGGCGACTGCGCCAGCTGCTCGCTGAAGGCGGCGAAGTTGACCTCGCCCTGCAGGGCGTCGCAGCTCGCCACCAGATGGGCCAGCACTTCGGAACCGCCGGTATCGGCATCGAGCAGCAACGCACGCGCGTCGTCGTCGAGCCGCGCCGACAGCGCCGGATAGCGCATCAGCAGCTGCAGCACACGCTGCTCCAGTCCCGCCGGGGCCTGCCGGCGTGCCCGCGCACGCGGCTGGGCGAAGCGGCCGACCCGCGCGGCGTCGCTGCCCAGACCGCACACCGCCTCGATCTCGGCCGGCGTGGTACCGGTGGCCTCGGCGAGCTCGCGCACGATCTGCAGGCGCAGGCCGCCGGGCGGCATCGCCTTGAGCAGCGGCTTGGCCTCGTACTGCGCACGCGCCCGGCCTTCCGGCTGCCGCAGGTCCTGCTCCTCGGTCACGCATTGCAGCAGGAAGCGCGACAGCGGCATCGCATCGCGCACCTGGGCGGCGAAGGCCTCGGTGCCTTCCTCGCGGACGTAGCTGTCGGGGTCGTGCTCGGCGGGCAGGAACAGGAAGCGGATGGTCTTGTTGTCGGCGACGTAGGGCAGGCACGCCTCCAGCGCACGGCGCGCGGCGCGGCGCCCGGCGGCATCGCCGTCGAACGAGAACACCACCGCGTCGGTCTGGCGCAGCAGCTTCTGCACATGCACGGGAGTACAGGCGGTGCCCAGCGTGGCCACCGCATTGGCGAAACCCAGTTGAGCCAGCGCCACCACATCCATATAGCCTTCGACCACCAGCACATAGCCGGTTTCCCGGATCGCATGCCGCGCCTCGAACAGCCCGTACAGCTCGGTGCCCTTGCTGAACAGCGGCGTTTCGGGCGAATTCAGATACTTGGGCTCGCCCTGCCCCATCACGCGGCCGCCGAAGCCGATCACCTGTCCCTTGGTATTGCGGATCGGGAACATGATGCGATCGCGGAAGCGGTCGTAGCGGCGCGGCTTGCCGTCGGCGTCGCGCTTCTCGCTCTCGATCAGCAGGCCGGCCTCGATCAGCGGGCCGGCAATGGCGTCGTCGCGATAGCTGCCGAACACCGACTCCAGCCCCTGCCAGTCGTCCGGGGCATAGCCCAGGCCGAACTGCGCGGCGACCTCGCCCGTCAGGCCGCGGCCCTTCAGGTACTGGATCGCCGTCGGCGCCCCGCGCAACTGGCGGCGATAGAACTCGCTGGCCCGCGTCATCGCCTCGGACAGCGCCAGCGACTTCGCCTGCTGCTCGGCGCGCTGGGCCGGCGGCAAGCGGTCGCGCTCCTCGGGCACGCTCAGGCCGACGGACTGCGCCAGCTCGCGCACCGCGTCGGGATAGCTCTGCCCGGAATACTCCATCAGGAAGCCGATGGCCGACCCATGCGCGCCGCAGCCGAAGCAATGGTAGAACTGCTTGGCCGGCGACACTGTGAACGATGGTGACTTCTCGTTATGGAACGGGCACAGCCCCATGAAGTTCGCGCCTCCCTTCTTCAACTGGACATACTTGCCCACCACATCGACGATATCGACGCGGTTCAGCAGGTCCTGAATGAAGGATTGCGGAATCACCCGGTTGGCCGTCCTGACGACGGGGCCGCCGCAAACGTCGGGCAGCCCTTGTAGAAATGCAAGCCGGGCGGTGTTCCACCCGGCGAAGTGTGAAATTATTGTAGTGCGTCGATCGCAGCTTGCCAGAAATTTGTGACTATATTGCCACTATGCTGTGCCGCGGCATGCGATCGCACCGGCGCCGCGCCCGATTTTTGCCGCACTACATGCCGGCGCTATTTGCCGGCCTTACTTGCCAGCGTTACTTGCCGGTCAACGCGGCCTTGACCTGGGCCGACACGGCGCTCATATCGGCGCGGCCCGCCAGCCGGCCTTTCAGCAGGGCCATGACCTTGCCCATGTCCTGCGGACCCGCGGCGCCGCTCTCGGCGACCGCCTTGGCGACTTCGGCCGCCACCTCGCCCTCGGACAGCGCCGCCGGCATGTAGACCTGCAGCACCTCGACCTCGGCGCTTTCCTTGTCGACCAGATCGGTGCGGCCGGCCTGCTGGAACTGCGAAATCGAATCCTTGCGCTGCTTGATCAGCTTCTCGACGACCGCCAGCACGGCGGCATCGTCCAGTTCCGTCCGCTCGTCGACCTCGCGCTGCTTGATCGCCGCCAGCAGCAGCCGGATCGTGCCGAGCCGCTCGGACTCGCGCGCCCGCATGGCGGCCTTCATGTCATCGCTGATTCGTTGCTTGAGGGACATGGCAATCTTTCCAGGTGAACTCGTCGGCACAAAACCGCGACGAGCGAGGGCGGACAGGGAAGCGCAGCACCAACACAAAAACCCGCCGGAGCAAGGCCCACAGCGGGTCGGGATGCTGACGCGGAAAGGCGATCAGCCGATCGACTGGTCGATCAGTACAGCTTCTTCGGCAGCATCTGGCTGCGAATGCGCTTGTAGTGGCGCTTCACCGCCGCTGCCTTCTTGCGCTTCCGCTCTGCCGTCGGCTTTTCATAAAACTCGCGCGCCCGCAGTTCAGTAATCAAACCGTTCTTTTCAATGGTGCGCTTGAAACGACGCATTGCAACTTCAAACGGCTCGTTTTCTTTGAGGCGAATCGTGGTCATGTGCCAAAAAAGGAGTTAGCGGTTTTACGAAGACTTGGAGTCTAGCACGAAATCCGTCAAGCGTACCAGTTTACTTCGCGGCCGAGTTGCTTTTCGGCGGGTTCAGTTGGCGGCGGGTTCAGTTGGCGGCGGGTTCAGTTGGCGGCGGGGTCACTTCGCGGCGGCGGGTCTGGTCCGCAAGTACGTCGAAGACGCGACCCCATCGCCGGATGCCTGGGCCACGGCCCGAACGTTCTCGGCCACCGCCTTGCCGGCCGCGACGCCGGACGCCCAGGCCCACTGGAAATTGTAGCCACCGAGCCACCCGGTGACGTCAACCACCTCGCCGATGAAGTACAGGTTCGGCACCGAGCGCGCCATCATCGTGCTGGACGACAGCGCGCGCGTATCGACCCCGCCGCGCGTGACCTCGGCCTTGCGGTAGCCCTCGGTGCCGGACGGCACCAGCTGCCAGCGGTTCAGCGCCTCGCCCAGCTTGCGCAGCGCCTTGTCGGGCAGATCGTGCGGCAGCCTGGCGGCGTCCAGCCCTGCCGCCTGGCACCAGGCGTCGGCCAGCCGTGCCGGCATGCGCGCGGCCAGCAGATTGCCAAGATGCTTGCGGGTGCCGTTCTTGGCCTCCAGCAGCCAGGCCGCCGCGTCCTCGCCCTCGAACAGGTCGATGGTGATCGGCGTGCCGGGGCGCCAATAGCTGGAGATCTGCAGCACCGCCGGACCGGACAGCCCGCGGTGGGTCCACAGCAGATCCTCGCGAAAGGCGCCGGCCTCCTTGCCCTTGCCGGTGGCGATATCGACTTCCTTGGACAAACCTGCCAGCGGCGCGAACGGCTGCCAGGCGGCCCCATCGAAGGTCAACGGCACCAGCGCCGGCCGGGTTTCCACGATCGGCAACCCAAACTGGCGAGCGATCCGGTAGCCGAAATCGGTGGCGCCGATCTTCGGGATCGACAGCCCGCCGGTCGCGACGACCAGGGCGCCCGCGCGCACCGGGCCGTGGGGCGTCAGCAGTAGAAAATCGTCCCCTTCGCGCCGGACCTCGGCGACCGTGCAGCCGGTGCGCCAGTGCACCTGCCCCGCGCCGCACTCGGCGCGCAGCATCTCGATGACCTGCTCGGCGCTGTCGTTGCAGAACAGCTGGCCGCGGTGCTTCTCGTGCCAGTCGACCTGATGGCGCCGCATCAGCGCGAGAAAGTCCTGCGGCGTATAGCGCGCCAGCGCCGAGCGGCAGAAATGCGGGTTGTCGGACAGGTAGTTCGCGGGACCGGCATGCAGATTGGTGAAATTGCAGCGCCCGCCGCCGGAGATGCGGATCTTCTCGGCGAGCCGCGTGGCATGGTCGATCAGCACCACGCGGGCGCCCTGCTGGCCCGCGACCGCGGCGCACATCATTCCCGCCGCCCCGGCGCCGAGCACGGCGACGTCGTAGCGCCCGGCCCGGGACGATGACGACGGCTGGCGCGATAATGGGCGCGCCGATGGGGGCACTGCTGGGTGCGACTGTGGCATGACTGTCCTGCTGGAGAATCGGCGATTGTAGCGAAAAGCGGGCAATGGCCTGCTGTGCTACCCTCACAGGCTTTGCGCCGCAGCCACCTGGGGACTCCTGGACCCCGCCTTACACCATGCTCGTTCTCGGCATCGAATCCTCCTGTGACGAAACCGGCCTGGCCCTCTACGACACCGAGGCCGGCCTGCTCGCGCACGCGCTGCATTCGCAGATCGCGATGCACCGCGACTACGGCGGCGTGGTGCCGGAGCTGGCCTCGCGCGACCATATCCGCCGCGTGCTGCCGCTGCTGCAGCAGGTGCTGGACGAGGCCGGCCGCAAGCGCGGCGATATCGACGCGATCGCCTTCACGCAGGGCCCGGGCCTGGCCGGCGCGCTGCTGGTCGGCGCCTCGGTGGCGAACGCGCTGGGATTCGCCCTCGATGTGCCGATGCTCGGCGTTCATCATCTGGAAGGCCATCTGCTGTCGCCGCTGCTGACGCCGAATCCGCCCGCCTTCCCCTTCGTCGCGCTGCTGGTATCGGGCGGCCATACGCAGCTGATGGAAGTGCGCGGCATCGGCGACTACGCGCTGCTCGGCGAGACGCTGGACGACGCCGCGGGCGAGGCCTTCGACAAGACCGCCAAGCTGCTCGGCCTGGGCTACCCCGGCGGGCCGGAAGTGTCGCGGCTGGCCGAGTTCGGCCTGCCGGGCGCCTACGAACTGCCGCGGCCGATGCTGCATTCGGGCAATCTGGATTTCTCGTTCGCCGGCCTGAAGACCGCCGTGCTGACGCAGGCGCGCAAGCTAGGCAATATCTGCGAGCAGGATCGCGCCAACCTGGCGCGCGCCTTCGTCGACGCGATCGTCGATGTGCTCGCCGCCAAGTCGATGGCGGCGCTGAAGGTGACCGGCCACAAGCGGCTGGTGGTCGCCGGCGGCGTCGGCGCCAACCGCCAGTTGCGCGAACGGCTCGACGAGCTGGCGGCGAAGCGCCGCGCGCAGGTGTTCTATCCCGACCTCGCCTTCTGCACCGACAACGGCGCGATGATCGCCTTCGCCGGCGCGATGCGGCTGCAGGCCGCGCCGCAACTGGCGCAGCGCGAGTACGGCTACGGCGTCACGCCGCGCTGGGATCTGTCGGATCTGCGGCTGCCTGCGGTGCAATGAGCGGCGCCATGTGCCAGGCCGTGCCATGAGCCGCGCGCTGACCTGCCCCGTGGCCCGCCCCATGACCCCCGCCTGAACCGCAGGGCGCATCAGCGAAAAAAAACGCCACCCGGCCGGGTGGCGTTTTTCTTGGTGGGTGGCGACGAAAAGATCGCTCAGCCGGCCAGCTGGCTCACCCGCTTGTCGCGCTCGATCACCGCATACGCGCTGTGGTTGTGGATTGACTCGAAGTTCTCGGCTTCCAGCACATAGGCGACGATGCGCTCGTCGGCATTGAGCCGCATCGCGATGTCGCGCACCAGGTCCTCGACGAACTTCGGGTTCTCGTAGGCGCGCTCGGTCACGTACTTCTCGTCCGGGCGCTTGAGCAAACCCCAGAGCTCGCAGGAGGCCTCTTCCTCGGCCATGCGGACCAGCGCCTCGATCGGCAGATCAGCCGCCAGTTCGACGCTCATCGTGATGTGCGAGCGCTGGTTGTGCGCGCCGTACTGCGAGATCTTCTTCGAGCACGGGCACAGGCTGGTGACCGGCACCAGCGCCTTCAGCCACACCCGGGTGACGCCGTCGCGCGCTTCGCCGATCAGCGTGACTTCGTAGTCCATCAGCGAAGCGACGCCCGACACCGGCGCGATCTTGTTGATGAAATACGGGAAGGTGACTTCGATACGGCCGGCCTGCGCTTCAAGGCGCTGCAGCATCTTGTCGAGCAGCGCGCGGAACGAGGCCAGGTCGAGCGGCTCGCGCTCGTCCTCGAGCAGCGCGACGAAGCGCGACATGTGCGTGCCCTTCTGGTCGGCGGGCAGATGCACGTCGAGGTTGAAGGTGCCGACGGTCGGATGCACGCCCTGCGCGGTACGCATCGTGAGCGGATAGCGCACGCCGCGCACACCCACGCGCTGGATCGGGATCTGGCGGGTGTCCAGGCTCGATTGCACATCGGGCATCACGAAGGCCGGATTGATGTCATTCATGACGGATTTCCTCGGTTTCCTTTACGGTCGCGGCATCTTCGCAGTCCACCTTGCCGCGCAACGAGTGTGAAACCACGGGCGCGCCGGAAAACACGGCGGCGCCAGCCCGCAGCTGCGAACACGAAACCCGCGATTCTAAGGGAATTCGGGTGATGCCGCCCGCACCGGGCCGACAGCGGCCGGTGCGGGTGCGCGGGAAGAACCCGCTCAGGCGGCCTTGGTTGCCGCGGCAGAGGCGGCGGTGGCGGCCGTGGCAGCGGGCGCCGCCAGGCCGAAACGCTCGCGCACCGAGCGTTCGATGCCGCCCGCGTCCAGGCCGCATTGCGACAGCAGGAAGGCGGGATCGCCGTGGTCGATGAAGTGGTCCGGCAGGCCGAGCTGCAGCACCGGAATCTCGATGCCGGCCGCGGCCAGCGCCTCGAGCACCGCGCTGCCGGCGCCGCCCATCACCACGCCCTCTTCCACCGTGACGAGGTAGTCGTGCTCGCGCGCCAGCGTCTTGACCAGCTCCACATCGAGCGGCTTGACGAAGCGCATGTTGGCCACCGCGGCGTCGAGCTTGTCGGCCGCGCCGAGCGCGGGATGCAGCATCGAGCCGAACGCCAGCACGGCGACCCGCTGGCCGGCACGCGCGCCGCAGCTGCGCCGCATCTCGCCCTTGCCGACCGGCAGCGTCTCCAGGGTGGCCGCGGTCGCCACGCCCGGACCGGCGCCGCGCGGATAGCGCACCGCGGTCGGGCAGTCCTGCGCAAAGGCGGTGCTCAGCAGCTGGCGGCATTCGTTCTCGTCCGCCGGCGTCATCACCATCATGTTGGGGATGCAGCGCAGGTAGGCGATATCGTAGGCGCCCGCGTGGGTCGCGCCATCGGCGCCGACCAGGCCTGCGCGGTCCAGCGCGAACACCACCGGCAGGTTCTGCAGCGCCACGTCGTGGATCAGCTGGTCGTAGCCGCGCTGCAGGAAGGTCGAGTAGATCGCGACCACCGGCTTCAGGCCCTCGCAGGCCATGCCGCCGGCGAAGGTCACCGCATGCTGCTCGGCGATGCCCACGTCGTAGTAGCGGTCCGGGAAACGCTGTTCGAACTCGACCAGCCCCGAGCCTTCGCGCATCGCCGGCGTGATGCCGATCAGGCGCGGATCGGCCGCGGCCTGGTCGCACAGCCATTCGCCGAACACCTGCGTATAGGTCTTGCGCGCCGGCTTGGCGGCCGGGCGGATGCCCTCGGCCGGATTGAACTTGCCGGGGCCGTGATACAGGATCGGGTCGGCCTCGGCCAGCTTGTAGCCCTGGCCCTTCTTGGTGACGACATGCAGGAACTGCGGGCCGGCGCCCTCGAGCGCGCGGCGGCGGATGTTCTGCAGCGTCGGCACCAGCGAATCGAGATCGTGGCCGTCGATCGGCCCGATGTAGTTGAAGCCGAATTCCTCGAACAGCGTGGCCGGCACCACCATGCCCTTCGCATGTTCCTCGAAGCGCTTGGCGAATTCGAGTACCGGCGGCGCGACCGACAGCACGCGCTCGATGCCCTTCTTGGTCGCGGCATAGAACTGCCCGCTCAGCAGGCGCGCCAGGTGCCGGTTCAGCGCGCCGACCGGCGGCGAGATCGACATGTCGTTGTCGTTGAGCACCACCACCAGCGGCAGGTCCTTGTAGACGCCGGCGTTGTTCATCGCCTCGAAGGCCATGCCGGCGGTCATCGCGCCGTCGCCGATCACCGCGATCGACACGCGCTGCTCGCCGAGCGTGCGCGCGCCGAGCGCCATGCCCAGCGCGGCCGAGATCGACGTCGACGAGTGCGCGGTGCCGAAGGTGTCGTACTCGCTTTCGCTGCGGCGGGGAAAGCCCGAGATGCCGTTCCACTGGCGCAGCGTGTTCATGCGCTCGCGCCGCCCGGTCAGGATCTTGTGCGGATAGCTCTGGTGGCCGACGTCCCACACCAGCCGGTCCACCGGGGTGTCGAACACGTAGTGCAGCGCGATCGTCAGCTCGACCGTGCCGAGATTGGACGACAGATGGCCGCCGGTCTGCGAGACCGACTCCAGCACGAAGGCGCGCAGTTCGTCGGCCAGCGTGGTCAGCTGGCGGCGGTCGAGCTTGCGCAGGTCCGCGGGGTCGTCGATGGTATTGAGCAATGCGTAAGTCATGGTATCCGTCCTGCCGCCGGATTCTCCCGTCCGGCTCGTCGTTTTACGGCGATCGGTCGCGCGGCGCGCAGTCAATGCGTGCGCAGCACGATCAGGTCGGCCAGGTCCGCCAGTCTTGCCGCGGGGGCGCCGAAATCGCCCAGCGCCTTGCGCGCGTCGTCGCGCAGCCGGGCGGCCAGTTCGCGGGCCGCATCCAGGCCCAGCAGCGACACATAGGTGGGCTTGTGCTGCTCGGCATCCTTGCCGGCGGTCTTGCCCAGTGTGGCGGTATCGGCGGTAACGTCCAGAATATCGTCTACCACCTGGAACGCCAAACCGATCGCGGCGGCGTAGCGGTCCAGCGCCGCCAGTCCGGCCTCGTCGATGCGGCCGCACAGCGCGCCCATGCGGATGCTCGCGCGCAGCAACGCGCCGGTCTTCATCCGGTGCATCGTTTCGAGCTGGTCCAGCGACATCGCCTGGCCGACATGCTGCAGGTCGATCGCCTGGCCGCCGGCCATGCCGATCGAGCCCGAGGCGCGCGCCAGTTCGCCGACCAGCCGCAGCCGCGCGGCGGGTTCGAGCGCGTCGGTCTCGGCCAGCACGATGAAGGCCTGGGTCTGCAGCGCATCGCCGACCAGCAGCGCGGTGGCCTCGTCATAGGCCTTGTGCACGGTCGGCCGGCCACGGCGCAGGTCGTCGTCGTCCATGCACGGCATGTCGTCGTGCACGAGGGAATACGCGTGGATCATCTCGACGGCGCAGGCCGCGGCATCGCAGGCCCGCGGGTCGGC
>NZ_JCBAJO010000159.1:0-11129 GCF_059772245.1 Cupriavidus sp. R6-3 | reverse complement strand
AGCGGCGGCGAGCGGTCCAGCGCATGCCGCAGGCCCAGCCACGCCAGCGGCGGCAGCGCCAGCAGCCACTGCCAATGCACGACGAAGCCGTCGGACAGCGCGATGACGAATTGCGTCGGCGTCGGCAGTCGCGCGCCGGCGCCGAAGCCGACGAAGACCTGCTTGAAGGCCGGAATCACGAACAGCATCAGGATCGTCGTCACGGCGGCGGCCACCGCGAGCACCACCAGCGGATAGCGCAGCGCGGCGCGTACCTGACGGCGCAGCGCGATTGCTTGTTCCTGGCAGGCACAGAGCCTGTCGAGCATCCCACCCAGTGCGCCGCCTTGCTCGCCGGCGTCGACCAGGCTGCAGTACAGCGCATCGAACGTGCGGGGATGCCGGCGCATGGCCTGGGCCAGGCCGCTGCCGCTCTCGATGTCGCCGCGCAATTGCGCCAGCAGACGGCGCCACGCCGGATCGCCGTGGCCGCGCGCAATGATGTCGAGCGCCGGCAGCAGCGGCACGCTCGCGCCCAGCAGCGTCGACAGCTGGCGCGTGAAGCGGGCAATGTCCTCGGCACGGATTCGTGGTGGCGCGATCGTGCGCGCCACGGCGGGGCGGCGGACTGCGGCGCGCGGAGCGGGGGCTGCCATGTTGGACCCGGATGGCATGATCGTTCGGTCGATCTTCGTTATGGATTGGTGGTCGCCAGCACCTCGGCCAGCGAGGTCGTGCCCGCCCTGACCTTGAGCAGCCCGGCCTCGCGCAACGATAGCACGCCCTCGCGGCGCGCCTGCTGCGCCAGCGCGCGCGTACTGCCGCGCGACAGGATGATGCCCTGCATCGCGTCGGAGACCGGCATTACCTGGTGGATGCCGCAGCGCCCGCGGTAGCCGCTGCCGCGGCAGGCGGCGCAGCCGACCGGCTGGCAGGGTTGCCAGTTGCCATCGAGCAGGGCGTCCGCGAAGCCCGCCTCGCGCAGCGCGGCCAGCGGCACCGGGCCGGGCCGTTTGCAGGCGCACAGCATGCGGGCCAGCCGCTGCGCGGTGATGACCAGCACGCTGGCGGCCAGATGGAAGGGCGCGACACCAAGCTGCGCCAGCCGTGTCAGCGTGCCCGGCGCATCGTTGGTATGCAGCGTCGACAGGACCAGATGGCCGGTCTGCGCGGCCTTGACCGCGATATCGGCGGTCTCGGCGTCGCGGATCTCGCCGACCATGATCACGTCCGGGTCCTGACGCAGCAACGCGCGCAGCACGGCCGGAAAGTTCAGGCCGACCTTGTCGTGGATATTGACCTGGTTGATGCCGGCCAGCTGGATCTCTGCTGGGTCCTCGGCCGTCGAGATATTGCGCTCGTCCTGGTTCAGCAGATTGAGAAAGGCGTACAGCGAGACGGTCTTGCCGCTGCCAGTCGGGCCGGTGACCAGCACCATGCCGTGCGGACGGCGCAGACGCTCCAGCAGCACGGCGAGCTGCGCCGGCTCGAAGCCGAGGCCGTCCATGTCGAGCCGCACGCTGGAGGCGTCCAGCATGCGCAGCACGATCTTCTCGCCGAACAGCGTCGGCAGCGTGGATACGCGCAGGTCGATGGCCCGCGTCGCCGCGCCCTGCGGCCCCGCATCGCCGTCGCGCCGCGGCACCACGAAGCGCATGCGGCCATCCTGGGGCACACGCTTCTCGGCGATGTCGAGCCGCGCCAGCACCTTGATCCGTGTCGCGATGCGGTCGCGAATGTCCAGCGGCGGGCGCGCGACCTCGTGCAGCAGTCCATCGATGCGAAAGCGTACGCGGTAGAAGCCTTCGTACGGTTCGAAGTGCAGGTCCGAGGCGCCGCGCCGGCAGGCCTCGGTCAGCAGCGTCTGGACGAAGCGCACGACCGGCGCATCATCGGCCGAGGGCATGGCGGGGTCGTATTCGATCGGCGCATCGGCGGTGGCGATCATGGCGAGGCAGGGCGCAGTGGAGGAGTGGCCCAGTGTGCGACGCGCCGGCCAGGGACGGGAATGCGCGCAGTCTCAAAATGGAATGGCCGGCGCGATGTGGCGTACCTGCCCGGTCCTTGCCCTGGTACCTGCGTAATCGTGGCGTGCAGCAGCCTGCCAAAACGAACGGCGTGCCGAAATGCCGCGGCGCCGGCGGCGATGCGACGACACATCCAACGCACCAAAGCAAAAGGGCCGTGCATCGCTGCACGGCCCTTCTGAAAAACTGGTCGGGGTGAGAGGATTCGAACCTCCGGCCTCTACGTCCCGAACGTAGCGCTCTACCAGGCTAAGCTACACCCCGTTTTTGTTCCCCGCCGCGTCAGAACTGACGTTGCAGCGAGAAAGCACATAACTTTATCAGTGTTTCTTTCAGTTGTGAAGGGGGAAATTGCATTGCCGCGCGTTCGGCCGCATCGGCCTCGCGTTTTGCGGCCTCGAAGGTCGCATCCAGGGCCCCGCATTGATGGATGGCGGAGAACACCGCGTCGAAATGTTCGGTGCCGCCCTGGACGATCGCCTCGCGCGCCAGCGCGCGCTGCTCCGCGGTGCCATGCTCCATCAGATGCAGCAGCGGCAGCGTCGGCTTGCCCTCGCGCAGATCGTCGCCGGCGTTCTTGCCCATCTGCTCCGCGCTGGCGGTGTAGTCCAGCATGTCGTCGATCAGCTGGAAGGCGGTGCCGATGCGGCGCCCGTATTCGGCGGCCGCTTCCTCCATCTCCGCGTCGGCGCCCGCCAGCACCGCGCCGAGCTGGGCCGAGGCCTCGAACAGCTTGGCGGTCTTGTAGCGGATCACCTGGAGGTAGCGCTCCACGGTGACGTCCGGGTCGTGCATGTTGAGCAGCTGCAGCACCTCGCCCTCGGCGATCACGTTGGTCGCATCCGACAGGATCTGCATGATGCGCATGCTGCCGGCATCGACCATCATCTGGAAGGCGCGCGAATAGAGGAAGTCGCCGACCAGCACGCTGGCGGCGTTGCCGAACACCGCGTTGGCGGTCTGGCGGCCGCGCCGCAGCTCGGATTCGTCGACCACGTCGTCGTGCAGCAGCGTGGCGGTGTGGATGAATTCCACCACCGCGGCCAGTTCATGATGGCGATGTCCGTCATAGCCGAGCGCGCGCGCGGACAGCAGCAGGATCACGGGGCGCAGGCGCTTGCCGCCCGCGCCGATGATGTATTCGCCGATCTGTTCGATCAGGGGCACTTCGGAAGACAGGCGCTGCCGGATGACTGCATCGACGGCGCGCATGTCGGCAGCGACCGGAGCGAGCAAGGCAGAGGCGGAAGACTCGGACAAGATGATCACCGTTACGCAGAACGAGCGATTATATGCGATGGCCGTGTCCAGATGGCTTGTCGTGCGCGCCATCTCGCGCCATCGCGCACCGGTCCGGCGGCCGGTCTTGCCCGCTGCGGTGCGCCGCCGGAGCGGCGCACGAGCGGCCCCACAGGCGGTCCCACAGGCGGTCCCACAGGCGGTCCCACAGGCGGTCCCACAGGCGGCCCCACAGGCGGCACCACCAGGCGGCACCACCAGGCGGTCCACACGCGGCGCCTATAATGCGGGCATGAACAAGCCCGCCGCTCCCGATGGCCATGGCCGCCGTCCCTCCCGCCGCCTTGCGTGGTGGGTCGCGTTCGCCGCCCTGGCCGGATTCCTGCTGGCCGAGGCGACCTGAGGGCCGGCTTCGGCAAGTGCGTTGCCCGCCTCTGCGGGCCTATGTGTTTGTTTTCTTTGCACTTTTCCCGCTGCTCGTATAGAATGCCGAGTTTCCTCCGGCTGAACTGCTGTTGTTGCGTCCGTGCCGGCGGGAGATAACCGGGCCGAAAGCGCATTGCCTGGCCGCTTCGCTTCACCGCGAAGCCGCGCCGGCGCTGGCTTTTGGGCGTTTATTCACATCGAGAGGTTCGACAATGTACGCGGTCGTAAAAACCGGCGGCAAGCAATACAAGGTTGCTGCTGGCGAAAAACTGAAAGTAGAACAGATACCGGCAGACATTGGCGCAGAAATCACGCTCGACCAAGTGCTCGCAGTGGGCGCTGGCGACCAGATCAAGTTTGGTACGCCGCTGGTCAGCGGGGCTTCCGTCAAAGCTACCGTTATCTCCCAAGGTCGTCACGACAAAGTGAAGATCTTCAAGATGCGCCGTCGCAAGCATTACCAGAAGCGTCAAGGCCATCGCCAGAACTACACCGAACTGCGCATCGAAGCGATCGTTGCCTGAGTCCACGCGGACGGCAACGAGACAGCAAATCGAGCGACAACTAGGTAAAGCGACAGGAGTTAAGTCATGGCACAGAAAAAAGGCGGCGGTTCCACACGGAACGGCCGCGATTCCGAATCGAAGCGTCTGGGCGTGAAGGTGTTTGGTGGCCAGGCCATCAACGCCGGCGGCATCATCGTCCGCCAGCGCGGTACCCGCGTGCATGCCGGCGAGAACGTCGGCGTGGGCAAGGACCACACCCTCTTCGCCCTGGTTGACGGCCACGTGAAGTTCGCCGTCAAGGGCGCTGCCAAGAAGCAGCAGGTCAGCGTCGTTCCGGCAGCCTGATCACTGCCTTGCAGCACGAAGGCCCCGCAACCCTTGCGGGGCTTTTTCTTTTCTGGCGACAATGTCGAACGTCGCCCGCCGCCGGCAGCGCCTGACCAGGCCTTGCGAGGCGGCACGCTCCATCACGGAACCATCATGAAGTTCATCGACGAAGCCCGAATCGAAGTCATTGCCGGCAACGGGGGCAATGGCAGCGCGTCGTTCCGGCGCGAGAAGTTTGTGCCGTTCGGCGGGCCGGACGGCGGCGATGGCGGCCGTGGCGGCAGCGTCTACGCGGTGGCCGATCGCAACATCAACACGCTGATCGATTTCCGCTACGCCAAGAAGCACGTCGCCCGGAACGGCGAGAACGGCCGCGGCTCCGACTGCTACGGCGCGGCTGGCGAGGACGTGACCCTGCGCATGCCGGTCGGCACGCTGATCACCGACATGGACAGCGGCGAGGTCATCGCCGACCTGACCGAGCACGGCCAGAAGGTGTGCCTGGCCGAGGGCGGCATCGGCGGCTGGGGCAACCTGCATTTCAAGTCCAGTACCAATCGCGCGCCGCGCCAGCAGGTCGACGGCAAGCCGGGCGAGCGCCGCATGCTCAAGCTCGAGCTGAAGGTGCTGGCCGACGTGGGCCTGCTGGGCATGCCGAACGCCGGCAAGTCGACCTTCATCTCGCACGTCTCCAATGCGCGGCCGAAGGTGGCGGACTATCCGTTCACCACGCTGCATCCGAACCTGGGCGTGGTGCGCGTCGACCACGAGCAATCGTTCGTGATCGCCGATATCCCGGGGCTGATCGAAGGCGCCGCCGAGGGTGCGGGCCTGGGCCATCAGTTCCTGCGCCATCTGCAGCGCACCGGGCTGCTGCTGCATATCGTCGATCTGGCGCCGTTCGACGAGGCCGTCGATCCGGTCGCCGAGGCGCGCGCCATCGTCAACGAGCTGAAGAAGTACGACGCCGAGCTGTACGAGAAGCCGCGCTGGCTCGTGCTGAACAAGCTCGACATGGTGCCGGAGGACGAGCGCGAGGCGCGCGTCAAGGACTTCATCAAGCGCTACAAGTGGAAGGGGCCGGTGTTCCGCATCTCGGCGCTGACCGGCGAGGGCTGCCGCGAGCTGGTCTACGCGATCAAGGACCATCTGGCCGCGCTGAAGGCCGAGGAGGCGGCGGCGCTGGCCGAGCCGGACGTGCGTCTGGACGAGCGGCTGCACAACGTCGACCGCGACGGACAACAAGGCTGATTTCGCGCCAAATATCCGCCCCGAACATCGGCCCCGATTCGCCACGATCTGCCCCGAACACCCGCGCCGAATTTCCGCGCCGGTTCATCGCCCGGCACGACCTCACTTCAGGAGACAGAGTTGCCCACCCAATCGGTCATCGCGCAGGCCCGGCGCATCGTCGTCAAGGTCGGATCGAGCCTCGTCACCAACGATGGCAAGGGGCTTGACCACGACGCCATCGCCCGCTGGGCGGCGCAGATCGCCAAGCTGCGCACCGCCGGCAAGGAAGTGGTGCTGGTCAGTTCGGGGGCGATCGCCGAGGGCATGCAGCGGCTGGGGTGGGCGCGTCGCCCGCGCGAGATCCATGAGCTGCAGGCGGCCGCCGCGGTCGGGCAGATGGGGCTCGCCCAGGTCTACGAAAGCCAGTTCGGCCGCTATGGCATCCGTACCGCGCAGGTGCTGCTGACCCATGCCGACCTGGCCGACCGCGAGCGCTATCTGAATGCACGGTCCACGCTGCTGACGCTGCTGAGCCTGGGCGTGGTGCCGATCATCAACGAGAACGACACGGTCGTCACCGACGAAATCAAGTTCGGCGACAACGACACGCTGGGCGCGCTCGTGACCAACCTGATCGAGGGCGATGCGCTGGTGATCCTGACCGACCAGCGCGGCCTCTACACCGCCGATCCGCGCAAGGACCCGGCCGCCGAGTTCGTGCACGAGGCGCTGGCGGGCACGCCGCAACTCGAGGCGATGGCCGGCGGCGCCGGCACCGCGATCGGCCGCGGCGGCATGCTGACCAAGATCCTGGCCGCCAAGCGCGCGGCCAAGTCGGGCGCCCATACCGTGATCGCATCCGGTCGCGAGGCCGACGTGCTGGCGCGGCTGGCCGGCGGCGAGGCGATCGGCACGCAGTTGCTGGCGCCGACCGGGCGGCTGACCGCGCGCAAGCAGTGGATGGCCGACCATCTGCAGCTGCGCGGGCGCGTCGTCATCGATGCCGGCGCGGTCGACAAGCTGACCGCGGGCGGCAAGTCGCTGCTGCCGATCGGCGTGGTGGAAGTGCAGGGCGAATTCGCGCGCGGCGAGGTCATCGCCTGCGTCGATGCGCAGGGACGCGAGGTGGCGCGCGGCCTGACCAACTATTCGAGCGCGGAGGCGCGGCTGATCGCCCGCAAGCCGTCATCGGAAATCGAATCGGTGCTCGGCCACCTGAACGAGCCCGAGCTGATCCACCGGGACAATCTGGTGCTGGTCTGAGCGGAAGGCGAAGCGCCCCAGCCTTCTGAGCGGACGGCTAATCGCCGCCCCCGGCCTTTCTGGACGGACGGCGAATCGCGCCCTCCGGTCTTCATTCCTGCCGACCGATACGCCTTACCGGTACGCGCCCTGCCGCGCGACGCCGTCGCGGATCGCCCGCACGATATCCTCGGTCTTGCCCGCCACCGCGCGTCCGTCGCACAGGTATTCGGACGCCAGCGTCGCCGCATAGCTGTTGCGCACGCTGGTGCTCATCGTGCGCCATTGTTCGGCGCCCGCGCTCTGGTTCGGCACCCAGGTCTTGCTGCCGGGCGGCATGGTGGCGAACAGCTTGCGCTGGAACACGTCGCAGCGCACCCCTTCGTAGCTGATGTTGCGCACGCCGGTCGGGCTGGTGATCACCGCGGTGTAGCGCACCGCGCCGTCCTCGCCGACCATGATGGACTTGGCGTCCACGGCGAACGACAGGCGCCCGGTGGTGCTGACGTCGAAGGGCAGCAGGTCGGCGTCCGCGGGCGGCGGCGGCAGCTTGGTCGCGGCCTCCTGGAAGCCCTTGGAGGCGAGCCGGTCGAGCAGGAAGACCGGTTCCTCGGCCTCCTCCGCTTCCAGCTGGGCGGCGCGCTTGGGCGTTTCTGTGCTGGTGGAACAGGCGCTCACCAGGGCGAGCGCGAACAGCGTGGCAAGCCCGGCAGCCAGACCCGAAGGGGTCGCGCTGCCGGCGCGGCGTCGGCCGAAGCCGGCGGGTTTATTCATCAGTGCTCCGCGTTTGCGCGCAGACCGGCGGTTCCGGCTGCGTCAGGGTAGGGGACGGCTGGCTGGCGGCCGGCGCATTGCCCGGACCTTGCCGGCCTGCGCGTGGGCCGCCGGCGCGGCCGGGGTTGCCATGGGTCCCGGCATGGTGGTTGCCGTAGGGACTGAGCGGCGCCCGCGGGCCGCGATGCAGAAAGCGCGACAATTCCGTCAGCGCCATCTGGTAGACCTCGCGCTTGAATTCGATCACCGCGTCGAGCGGCACCCAGTACTGGCTCCAGCGCCAGGCATCGAATTCCGGGTGGTCGGTGGCGCGCAGACAGATATCGCAATCGCGCGCCGCCATGCGCAGCAGGAACCAGATCTGTTTCTGCCCCTTGTAATGCCCGCGAATCTCGCGGCGTATGAACTTGTCCGGCACCTCGTAACGCAGCCAGTCGCGCGTGCGACCGACGATCCTGACGTGCTCGGGCAGCAGTCCGACCTCTTCATGCAGTTCGCGGTACATCGCCTGTTCCGGCGTCTCGCCGTATTTGATGCCGCCTTGCGGAAACTGCCAAGAATGTTCGCCGATTCGCTTGCCCCAGAACACCTCGTTCCGTGCGTTGATGAGGATGATGCCGACGTTCGGGCGAAAGCCTTCACGATCGAGCATGACTGCACCTCGAATCCTTTAGAATTACGTCGATTATAAAGGAAGCGCGGGGTCCGTCCGGGCCGCTCCGGGGTGGTGGTTTTCCCCGACGAAATGCGCCGTTTCAGGCGCCTTTCGCCGGTCCGCAAACCGTCTCACCACCCGGGTCCTTGCCCGCCTTTCCTTGACCTGTTTTACCCCTTACGCCTTTTCCCATCGATCCGCGCCGCGCGCGCTGTCCCAACCGAAAGCCACGGATGAAAGCTTCGCAATTCTTCATTTCCACTCTCAAGGAAGCACCCGCCGACGCGGAGATCGTCTCGCACAAGCTAATGATGCGCGCCGGCATGATCAAGAAGCTGGGTGCCGGCATCTATAGCTATATGCCAACCGGCCTGCGCGTGATCCGCAAGATCGAGCGGATCGTCCGTGAGGAGATGAACCGCGCCGGCGCCGTCGAACTGCTGATGCCGTTCGTGCAGCCGGCCGAGCTGTGGCAGGAGACCGGCCGCTGGGACAAGATGGGCCCGGAGCTGCTGCGCCTGAAGGACCGCCATGAGCGCGACTTCGTGCTGCAGCCGACCTCGGAGGAGGTCGTCACCGACATCGTCCGCACCGAGATCCGCAGCTACAAGCAGCTGCCGCTGAACCTGTATCAGATCCAGACCAAGTTCCGCGACGAGCGCCGGCCGCGCTTCGGCATCATGCGCGGGCGCGAATTCACGATGAAGGACGCCTATTCCTTCGATCGCGACGAGGAAGGGATGAAGGTCTCGTACCGCCAGATGTACGACGCCTATATCCGTATCTTCCAGCGCTTTGGCCTCGAATTCCGCGCGGTGGCGGCCGACAACGGCGCGATCGGCGGCTCGGGCTCGCACGAGTTCCACGTGATCGCCGACACCGGCGAGGACGCCATCGTCTACTGCCCCGAGTCGGACTACGCGGCCAACATGGAGGCTGCCGAGGCGCTGCCGTTGGTCGCCGAACGCGCGCCCGCGCGCGAGGCGCTGACGCGCACGCCCACGCCGGGCAAGGCCAAGTGCGAGGACGTCGCCGAGCTGCTGGGCATTCCGCTCGAGCGCACCGTCAAGTCGATCGTGCTGGCGACCGAGGGCGCCGAGGGCGAGCCCGCGCAGATCTGGCTGCTGCTGCTGCGCGGCGATCACGACCTGAACGAGATCAAGGCGTCCAAGGTGCCGGGCCTGGCCGAGTTCCGCTTCGCCACCGAGGCGGAGATCGTCGCCACCTTCGGCACGCCGCCGGGCTATCTGGGCCCGATCGGTGCCAAGGCGCCGATCCGCGTGGTGGCCGACCGCACCGTCGCCAACATGAGCGACTTCGTCTGCGGCGCCAACGAGCGCGACTATCACCTGACCGGCGTCAACTGGGGCCGCGACCTGCCCGAGCCGCTCGTCGCGGACCTGCGCAACGTGGTCGAGGGCGACGCCTCGCCCGACGGCAAGGGCCGCCTGGCGATCTGCCGCGGCATCGAGGTCGGCCACGTGTTCATGCTGGGCACGCGCTATTCGGCGGCGATGAACGCGACCTTCCTCGACGAGAACGGCAAGACCCAGCCGATGCAGATGGGCTGCTACGGCATCGGCGTGACCCGTATCGTCGGCGCGGCGATCGAGCAGAACTACGACGAGCGCGGCATCATCTGGCCCGCCGCGATCGCCCCGTTCGAAGTGGTGGTGTGCCCGGTCGGCTACGACCGTTCGGAAGCGGTCAAGGCCGAGGCCGACCGCATCCATGCCGAGCTGCTGGCGGCCGGCGTCGACGCGATCCTGGACGACCGCGGCGAGCGCCCCGGCGTGATGTTCGCCGACTGGGAGCTGATCGGCGTGCCGCACCGCGTGGTGGTGGGCGACCGCGGCCTGAAGGAAGGCCAGGTCGAGTACCAGGGCCGGCGCGACGCCGAGGCGAGCCGCGTGGCGGTGGCCGACATCGTCGGGCATGTCCGCAAGCTGCTGGCCGACTGAGGCCATGCAACCGCCGCGATGCGCCGCCATCGCGGCGGCGCCGCTTCCCGGCAAGTCTCCGGTCATGCGTCCGGGCGAGTTTGCGGGCAGCGTTCCGGGCAGGGTCCGGGGCAGGTTTGCTGGCCCAACGTCGGGGCTGGCGATGCTGGCGGCTGCGCTGCTGTCCGCGCTGGCGCTGCTGCTGGCTTCGCCGCCGGCGCACGCCGGTGCCCAGCGGGAAGAGCAGCTGGCCGACGCCGTGCGCGGCGCGCTGGCCGCGGCGATCGCGGATGCGCGTCCGGCCCGTCCGGTATTCGTCTCCGCCGGCGAGCGCGACGCCTATCTGCGCTGGGTGGCCGAGATGTCGCGCCGCCTCGAGCCGCGCATCCCCGAGCCGTTGATCCGCACCGAGCTGGTCGAGACCGTCTATTACGAGGCCAAGCGCGCCGGGCTGGAGCCGGCACTGGTACTGGGGCTCATTCAGGTCGAGAGCAACTTCCGCAAGTACGCGATCAGCACGGCGGGCGCGCGCGGGCTGATGCAGGTAATGCCGTTCTGGGCGCGCACCATCGGCGATGGCGACGCGCGCAAGCTGTTCCATCTGCAGAGCAATCTGCGCTACGGTTGCACCATCCTGCGCCACTACCTGGACCGCGAGTCCGGCGACCTGTTCCTGGCGCTGGGCCGTTACAACGGCAGCCGCGGCCGCGCGGAATACCCGAACGCGGTGCTGGCCGCGTGGAAGCGCTGGCAGCAGGCCGAGGTCGCTGTCACGGTGGCG
>NZ_JCBAJO010000158.1:0-11185 GCF_059772245.1 Cupriavidus sp. R6-3 | reverse complement strand
CTCGGGCGAACTGCAAGCGCCGCGCGACTTCGACGCCGAGCGCAAGGCCGTGGCCGACTCGCGCGCCTGGACCAACTACCGCTTCGCGACCGCCGAGCGCGCCTGCTACGACAAGTTCTTCGTCACCAACTGCATCGAGCGCGCCAAGGAAACCCAGCGCACCGAGCTGGCCGTGCTGCGCGAACGCGAGCTGGAGATCGGCGAGGCCGAGCGTGCCTTCAAGGCCGCCAAACGCGATCGTGAACAGGCGCTGCGCCAGGCCGAGTACGAGGCCAGCCAGCCGCAGCGCGCTGCCGACGAACAGGCCAATCGCGCCGAGTTCGAACGCAAGCAGCAGGAGCAGAAGCTGCGCGACGCGCAGCGCCAGGCCGAGGCGCCGCAGCGCGCCGCCAATGCCGCCGAGTACCAGCAGAAGCAGGCCGACTACGACGCGCGGATGCGCGAGGCCCGCGAGCGCGGTGCCGAGCAGGCCCGCCAGCGCGCCGAGAACGTCAAGGCGTACGAGGCCAAGCAGCAGCAGGCGATCCAGCGCCAGCGCGAGGTCGAGGAGCGCCGCGCCAAGGCGAGGGAAAAGCAGAGCAGCGGCGAGTCGCCGCGGCCGTTCGGCTTCTGATGATGGACGTCGCCGGTGGGGGAGGCCAATGGACGATGGACCGCGATCTGAACACCCTCGAACGCCAGATCATCGAATTGCAGATCGAGCACCGCGATCTGGACTATCTGATCGACCGGCTGTCCGGCGAGGCCGGCCACGATGAACTGCAATTGCGCCGGCTCAAGAAGCGCCGGTTGAAGCTGAAGGACGCCATCACGCTGCTGCAGCTGCAGCTCGAGCCCGACGTACCCGCCTGATCCCCCGGTCCGCGATCCCGCGGGCCGCCATGCCAGCGCCGCCGGCCACCGCCTGCGGCGCACCGAATTCCTGCCAGCCTTGTCCGATTCCGATCTCTCCCATCCCGGCGACGATGCCGCCGGTCCCGCCATCCAGCCGGACGCCGCCGACGCGCGCGCCGCGGCGCTGGCGCGCATCTTCGCGCCGACCGGCACGCTGGCGCAGGCCATCGACGGCTATCGGCCGCGCGATGCGCAGGCGAAGATGGCCGCCGCGGTGGCCGATGCGATCGAGGCGCACGACACGGTGATCGTCGAGGCCGGCACGGGCACCGGCAAGACCTTCGCCTACCTGGTGCCGGCGATGCTGTGGGGCGGCAAGGTGATCCTGTCGACGGGGACCAAGAACCTGCAGGACCAGCTGTTCCTGCGCGACATCCCGACCGTGCGCCGCGCGCTCAATGTGCCGGTCTCGGTCGCGCTGCTCAAGGGCCGCGCCAACTACGTCTGCCATTACCACATGGAGCGGGCGCAGTTGAACGGGCGGCTGGCGTCCAGGCAGGACGCGGCGTGGCTGCGCGAGATCGCCAACTTCGCCAAGACCACCTCGTCCGGCGACAAGGCCGAACTGGCCAGCGTGCCGGAGAACGCGCCGGTATGGCAGCTGGTGACCTCGACCCGCGACAACTGTCTCGGCACCGAATGCCCGCACCACAAGGAGTGCTTCGTGATGCGGGCACGCAAGGAGGCGCAGCAGGCCGACCTGGTGGTGGTCAACCATCATCTGTTCTTCGCCGACGTGGTGCTGCGCGATACCGGCATGGCCGAGCTGCTACCGGCGGCGAATACGGTGATCTTCGACGAGGCGCACCAGCTGCCGGAGACCGCGACGCTGTTCTTCGGCGACAGCCTGTCGACCAGCCAGCTGCTGGAACTGGCGCGCGATACGGTCGCCGAGGGCCTGTCGCATGCGCGCGATGCGGCCGACTGGGTCGGCATCGTGGCGCCGCTCGAGCGCGCCACGCGCGATCTGCGGCTGGCCTTCGGCAAGGACAATGTACGGCTGGCGCTTGGGCAGATCGAGGCCGACGCCCGCATCGGCGAGCCGTTCTTCGACACGCTCGACGCGCTGGAGAAGGCGTTGAGCGATGTGGTGGCGCTGCTGCAGGGCCAGGCCGAGCGCGCCGAATCGCTGGAGCAGTGCCATCGCCGCGCGCTGGAGCTGGCGCAGCGGCTGGCAGCCTGGCGCGACGACAGCCCGGCGCCGCAGCCGGCGGTTGAGGCGGGCGGGACGGGCGCCGAAGCGGTGCAGCCGGCGTTGGCGGCGTTGTCCGAGTCGGCGTTGTCGGGGTCCGCGTCTTCGGGGGGCGCATTGTCGGAGCCCAATGCAGCGCGTGGGGAATCGATTGCAGGGGCGTTGCCCGATGCGGCTGCCGATGCCGCTTCAGGGTCTGCGTCCGCGTCCGCTTCGGCATCCGACGCGGCGGCCGCCTCCACGCCGGCCTGGAACCCGCCCGAAACGGTGCGCTGGGTCGAAGTGTTCTCGCATACCGTGCAGCTGCATCGCACGCCGCTGTCGATCGCGCCGATCTTCTCGCGTCAGCGTGCCGGCCATCCTCGCGCGTGGATCTTTACCTCGGCGACGCTGTCGGTCAAAGGCAATTTCGCCCACTATGCCGCGCAGCTGGGGCTCGACAAGGATCGTTCGCTGTCGCTGCCCAGCCCCTTCGACTACGGCGAGCAGGGCCTGCTGTATGTGCCGCGCGACCTGCCGGCGCCGCAGTCGCCGCAGTTCACCGATGCCGTGGTGGCCGCCGCCTTGCCGCTGATCGAGGCGGCCGGCGGGCGCACCTTCCTGCTTTGCACCACGCTGCGCGCGGTGCAGCGCGCCTCCGATCTGCTGTACGAGGCGTTCGCCGAGCGCGGGCTGCAGCTGCCGATCCTGGTGCAGGGCCAGGCCAGCCGCACCGAGCTGCTCGACCGCTTCCGCGAGCTCGGCAATGCGGTGCTGGTCGGCAGCCAGAGCTTCTGGGAGGGCGTCGATGTACGCGGCGAAGCGTTGTCGCTGGTGGTGATCGACAAGCTGCCGTTCGCGCCGCCCGACGATCCGGTGCTGGCCGCGCGCATGGAGGCGCTGCAGAAGAAGGGGCTGAGCCCGTTCGCCGTGCACCAGCTGCCGCACGCGGTGATCACGCTGAAGCAGGGCGCCGGCCGGCTGATCCGCTCCGAGACCGATCGCGGCGTGCTGGTGATCTGCGACACGCGGCTGGTCGAGAAGCCCTACGGACGCCAGATCTGGCAGAGCCTGCCGCCGTTCAAGCGCACGCGCGAGCGGGACACGGTGGTGGCGTTTCTGGAAGGGTTGAAGAAGGCGTAGCAGAAGGCGTAGCGGCGCGGCGGCGAGCGCGGTCCGGTGCCGCGCTCAAACACGAGCGGTAGCCGCCTTCAAGAAAAGCGGCCCGGTGCCGCCTCGGGACACGACCGGATGCCGCCTCCAAGCGAGGCATGGCTACCGCCTTCAAACGGGGTCCGGTACCGCCTCCGAAAACAAAAAGCCCGGTTCGGTGAATCGAACCGGGCTTTTCTCATGCCTGTCGCAGTGGCGTCAGATCGTTCAGAACAGCTTCCACCACGGCTTGTCCTTCTCGCGGCGCTCGCCGTACTTCATGAAGTCGCTGTTCGGGAAGTTCATCTCCATCACGCGCAGCGTGTCGTCGCGCAGGTCCTTCATGCCCAGCGCTTCGTACGAACGGATCATGATGTACAGCGCTTCCTCGTTGGCCGGCGCGCCATCGTATTCCTTCAGCGCCTGCTGCGCGCGGTTGACCGCCGCCAGGTAGGCGCCGCGGCGATAGTAGTAGCGCGCCGCGTGGACTTCGTGCTGGGCCAGCGAATTGACGATGTACTGCATCCGCGCGGCGGCGTCCGGCGTGTACCGGCTTTCGGGGAAGCGCGTGACCAGCGTATGGAAGGCGTCGTAGGCCGCGCGCGCCGCCTTCGGATCGCGCTCGCTCAGGTCCTGGCCCGAGAAGCGGCCGAGCCAGCCGAGGTTGTCGTTGAAGTTGATCAGCCCCTTCAGGTAGTACGCGTAATCGACGCTGGGGTGATTCGGGTGCAGCTGGATGAAGCGGTCGACCGAGGCCAGCGCGGCGGCGGTTTCGCCGTCCTTGTAGTTGGCATAGGCCGTATCGATCTGCGCCTGCTGCGCGAACCGGCCGAACGGATAGCGGCCCTCGAGTTTTTCGTACAGCTTGACCGCGCGCGGATAGTCGCCGCTGTCGAGGGCGTCCTTGGCTTCCGAATATAATTTGTTGGCTGACCAACCCGCCGTTTCGTCGGGTTGTTCCGAGAGCAGGCCGCATGCCGACAGCATGACGCAGCCGCCCGCGAGCAGAATCGCTCCAAATCTTGCGCGCCAACTGGCGCGTCTCATGCTCATCGATTGCATGGGCAACCTATTCCGGATGAAAAAAAGCGTCAAGCATTATAGCCCAAGCCCCTCGGTCGCCAGCCCGCAAGCGGCCCTCGACGGCGAGGCCGCACGCGATGCGGCGGTCGAAACCGAGCTGGAAGATTTCGACGAGCTGCCCGCGGCCGCACTTGTCGAGGCGGAAAGCGGCGCCGACATGGTCCCCGTGGTGCTGGAAGTCGACAGCGCCGCACACGGAGAACGGCTCGATAAATTATTGGCCCGCCAGCTCAGCGAATTCTCGCGCAGCCGCATCCAGCAGTGGATCGACAGCGGCGCGGTGACCGTCGACGGCGCGGTGCGCCGGCCGCGGGACAGCGTGCAGATGGGGCAGCGCATCGAGGTCAGGCCGCAGGCCGCGCCTGAAACGCTGGCCTTCACGCCCGAGCCGGTGCCGCTGCAGATCGTCTACGAAGACGCGGCGCTGCTGGTCATCGACAAGCCGGCCGGCCTGGTGGTGCATCCCGCCGCCGGCAACTGGAGCGGCACCGTGCTCAACGGGCTGCTGCATCGCGATCCGGCCGCTGCCTCGCTGCCGCGCGCGGGCATCGTCCATCGGCTCGACAAGGAAACCTCGGGCCTGATGGTGGTGGCCCGCACGCTGACCGCGCAGACCGATCTGGTGCGGCAGCTGCAGGCCCGCACGGTCAAGCGGACCTATCTCGCGCTGGTATGGGGCGAGGCGCCCGACGAGGGCACCATCGATGCGCCGATCGGACGCGATCCGCGCGAGCGCACTCGCATGGCGATCGTGCATACCTCGAGCGGCAAGCCCTCGCGCACGCATTTCCGCACGCTCGGCGTGGCGCCGCTCGGACGTGGTTGTGTGTCGATGGTGATGTGCCAGCTCGAGACCGGACGCACCCATCAGATCCGCGTGCATTTCGAATCGATCGGTCATCCGCTGCTGGGCGACCCGGTCTATCACCGCGCCACCCAGCGCGGCCAGCGCCCGGCCATCAAGGCGCCGCTGCCGGTGCCGTTCGAACGGCAGGCGCTGCATGCCTATCGGCTCGGGCTGGTGCATCCGGTCAGCGGCAAGCCGATGTCGTGGCGTGCGCCGGCGCCGGACGATCTGCAGGCGCTGATCGACGCGCTCGACTTCACTACGCTGGAAGAGCGCGATCGCTACGACGACGAGGACGACGACGATTGGGACGGCGTGTTGTTCGAGGGCGATGAGGGTGGCGATGACGAAGATGACGACGATGGCGACGATGGCGAGGGGCGCGCATGACGGGCGCTGACGACGGCCGCCTGGCGCAGTTGGTCCCTGACTGGCCCGCGCCCGCGCGGGTGCGCGCGTTGTCTACCACGCGCATCGGCGGCGTCAGCCGCGGCCCATACGGACTGGCGGATGGCAGTGCGGGTGGGCTCAATCTCGGCACCCATGTCGGCGACGATGCCGACGCGGTGGCGGAGAATCGCCGGCGCCTCCAGACGTGGCTGCCGTCCGCGCCGCGCTGGCTGGAACAGGTGCACGGATGCGCGGTGGTGACGGCCGATGGTGTCGAGGTCCTCGATGGCGGCCAGGGCAGCGATGGGGTCAATGGCGTCGATCGGGTCGCTGAGGACTATGGCTCAGAGGCCGGCAATCGCCCGGCACCGGACGTGCCGCCGCGCGCCGATGCCAGCATCAGCACGACGCCGGGGCAGGTCTGCGCGGTGATGACGGCGGACTGCCTGCCGGTCCTGCTGTGCGATCGCGCGGGCACGGTCGTCGGTGCCGCGCATGCGGGCTGGCGCGGCCTGTGTGCCGGCGTGATCGAGGCCACGCTGGCCCGCATGGACCGGCAACGCCCGGACACCGGATCGCCGCCGCAGTGGCTCGCATGGCTCGGTCCCGCGATCGGGCCCGATGCCTTCGAGGTCGGCGCCGAAGTCCGTTCCGCGTTTCTCGAGCGGGCCTTGACGCACGAGCGCGATGCCGTGGAGCAGGCGTTCCGGCCCGGCGCGCCCGGCAAATATCTGGCCGACCTGTACGCGCTCGCCCGCATCCGGCTCGCGCGCGCCGGCTGTGTCGACGTCTACGGCGGCGATGCGTGCACGGTCAGCGATGCGCAGCGCTTCTACTCGTATCGGCGCGATGGCGTGACGGGACGCATGGCGAGCCTGGTCTGGCTCGAGCCGGCATCGAAGGAAAAATAAGAAGCGGCCGGGCAAGGGGCAGCGCAGGAAGCGGCCGGGCAAGGGTGGAGGGCAGCCGCACCGAATGCAGCTGCTCTATTGTCCGGACGACATGACATTTGATGTCACGACGCGCCGCCGTCCCGCGGTGTCGCTGGCGCAGGCTTGGCGGCCCGCTGTGCCGCTGGTGTTGCGACGTCTTCGGTTGCCCGCTTTGCAGCCGGTCCCGCTGGCGGTTCCGCAGCCGGCGCTGCTCCCCGTTCCGCAGCCTGTTCCGCGGCCCGCCGCCGCTTCCGCCGTCCGGGCGTGCCGAGGATATAGAGCAGCAGCGCGACCGGCCCCACGCCATACAACAGGAACGTGGCGATCGCGGCCACCACCGTGTGTTCGGTGATGGCCATCATCAGCGCGACGTAGAGCCAGCCGATCGCGACGATATACATCGGAATTTCATCCTCTTCGTGGACACTGCCGGGCGCGTCATCGCCGGCCGCGGAGCGCCTTTGCGTCAAGACGTTTCCCGCATTGACAGCGTCATCGTTGCAAGGCAACAATGCCCCGGACGGCGAGTAACTGTGCGGCCCGCAGCGCCCCGCACCACGGTATGCCGTGGAAAGCGCGCTGGCCGTCATTCGGCAAGCATACCGCACGCGCTCCGTGGCCGGAGGAGCGCGACGCGTGCCGGTTCTCCCGGAGCGAATCGCAGCACGGCGCTCCGGGCCGGCTCACCCATCAGACGGCAGAGAGACACGACATCATGGCGACCGGCAAAGGCGCGGCAGCTTCCGGACAGGAAGAAAAGACCACACCGTTTTCATCGACGCCGGGGCCATTCGATCCAGCGACATGGCTGGAGTGGTCCAGGCAGGCCCAAGCCAATGGCCGCGCGGCCGGCGGCATGCCGGGCGCGGAAGCGTTTGCCGCGCTGGGTGGGTTCCCCGGCGGCGCATTTCCCGGCGGCGCATTCCCCGGTGCCGGATTTCCCGGCGCTGCATTTCCCGGTATCAAGATTGCCCCGGCCCAACTGGCCGAGATCCAGCAGCGCTTCATGCAGGGCTTCACCGACCTGTGGCGCGCGATGGCGGCCGGTGACCAGCAGCAGGTGCAACTGACCGACCGGCGCTTTGCCGGCGATGCCTGGCGCAGCAACGCGCCGTATCGCTATGCCGCCGCCTTCTATCTGCTGACCGCGCGCGCGATGAGCGAGATGGCCGACGCCGTCGAGGCCGATGCCAAGACGCGGCAGCGCATCCGCTTCGCCGTGACGCAGTGGGTCGACGCGATGTCGCCGGCCAATTTCCTCGCGACCAATCCCGAGGCGCAGCGGCGGCTGATCGAATCGAACGGCGAATCGCTGCGCGCGGGCCTGCGCAACATGCTGGAGGACCTGACGCGCGGCAAGATCTCGCAGACCGACGAATCCGCCTTCGAGGTCGGCCGCAATGTCGCGGTCACCGAGGGCGCGGTGGTCTACGAGAACGAGTACTTCCAGCTGCTGCAGTACAAGCCGCTGACCGCCAAGGTGCATGCGCGCCCGCTGCTGATGGTGCCGCCCTGCATCAACAAGTACTACATCCTCGACCTGCAGCCCGAGAGCTCGCTGGTGCGCCATATCGTCGAGCAGGGCCATACCGTGTTCCTGGTGTCGTGGCGCAATCCCGATGCGAGCATGGCGGCGCGTACCTGGGACGACTACATCGAACACGGCGCGATCCGCGCGATCGAGGTGTCGCGCGCGATCAGTGGGCAGGACCGCATCAACGTGCTGGGCTTCTGCGTCGGTGGCACCATCGTGTCGACCGCGCTGGCGGTGATGGCCGGCCGCGGCGAGCGTCCCGCGCAGAGCCTGACGCTGCTGACCACGCTGCTCGATTTCTCCGACACAGGTGTGCTCGACGTCTTCGTCGACGAAGCGCACGTGCAGTTGCGCGAAGCCACGCTCGGCGGCGCGGCCGGCGCGCCCTGTGCCTTGCTGCGCGGCATCGAGCTGGCGAACACGTTCTCGTTCCTGCGGCCGAACGATCTGGTCTGGAACTACGTGGTCGACAACTATCTGAAGGGCAATACGCCGGTGCCGTTCGACCTGCTGTTCTGGAACGGCGACGCGACCAACCTGCCGGGTCCCTGGTATTGCTGGTATCTGCGCCATACCTACCTGCAGGATGAGTTGAAGGTGCCGGGCAAGCTGACCGTCTGCGGCGTGCCGGTCGACCTGGGCAAGATCGACGTGCCGACCTATCTGTACGGTTCGCGCGAGGACCATATCGTGCCGTGGACCGCGGCGTATGCATCGACGCGGTTGTTGTCCAACGACCTGCGCTTCGTGCTGGGTGCCTCGGGCCATATCGCCGGGGTCATCAATCCGCCGGCGAAGAAGAAGCGCAGCCATTGGCTCAACGACGACCTGCCCGACAGTCCGAACGACTGGTTGGCCGGCGCGACCGAGGCGCCGGGCAGCTGGTGGCCGGACTGGTTCGCCTGGCTCGGCAAGCACGCCGGCGCGAAAAAGGCGGCACCGACCCAGTACGGCAGCCGCGACTATCCGGCCATCGAGCCGGCGCCGGGCCGCTACGTCAAGGCCAAGGCCTAGGCAACCGGGGCAACGCGAGAGGGGGAGAACACCGGACCGGCAAGCCGCCCAGGGCGACCGCCTTCATCGGCCGCTTCCCGTCCGCGCCCCGGCATCGACATCGACATCGACATCGAAACCGACAGACATCGACATCGACATCGACTTCCTGAATCCGCAGTATCCGTATTCCATTGAGAGGACTGAACATGACTGACGTTGTGATCGTATCGGCCGCACGCACCGCGGTAGGCAAATTCGGCGGCTCGCTGGCCAAGGTGCCGGCCCCCGAACTGGGCGCCATCGTCATCAAGGCCGCGCTCGAGCGCGCCGGCGTCAAGCCGGAGCAGGTCAGCGAAGTAATCATGGGGCAGGTGCTGACCGCCGGCTCGGGACAGAACCCGGCGCGCCAGGCGGCGATCAAGGCCGGACTGCCGCATATGGTCCCCGCGATGACGATCAACAAGGTGTGCGGCTCGGGCCTGAAGGCCGTGATGCTCGCCGCCAACGCGATCGCCTCGGGCGATGCCGAGATCGTCGTGGCCGGCGGCCAGGAGAACATGAGCGCGGCGCCGCACGTGCTGCCGGGCTCGCGCGACGGCTTCCGCATGGGCGACGCCAAGCTGATCGACACGATGATCGTCGACGGCCTGTGGGACGTCTACAACCAGTACCACATGGGCATCACCGCGGAGAACGTGGCCAAGGAATACGGCATCTCGCGCGAGGCCCAGGACGAGTTCGCGGTCAGCTCGCAGAACAAGGCCGAGGCCGCGCAGAAGGCCGGGCGCTTCGACGAGGAAATCGTCCCCGTGATGATCCCGCAGCGCAAGGGCGAGCCGCTGGCCTTCGCTACCGACGAGTTCGTGCGCCACGGCGCCACGCTGGAGAGCATCGCGGGCCTGAAGCCGGCCTTCGACAAGGCCGGCACCGTGACCGCGGCCAACGCCTCGGGCATCAACGACGGCGCCGCCGCGGTGGTGGTGATGTCGGCCGCCAAGGCGCGCGAGCTGGGCCTGACTCCGCTCGCCACGATCCGCGCGTTCGCCAACGCCGGTGTCGATCCGAAGGTAATGGGCATGGGCCCGGTGCCGGCCTCGCAGCGCTGCCTGTCGCGCGCAGGCTGGAGCGTGCAGGACCTGGACCTGATGGAGATCAACGAAGCCTTCGCCGCGCAGGCGCTGGCGGTGCACAAGCAGATGGGCTGGGACACCGACAAGGTCAATGTCAATGGCGGCGCGATCGCGATCGGCCATCCGATCGGCGCCTCGGGCTGCCGCATTCTGGTGACGCTGCTGCACGAGATGAAGCGGCGCGATGCGAAGAAGGGCCTGGCGTCGCTGTGCATCGGCGGCGGCATGGGGGTGGCGCTCGCCGTGGAACGGTGAGGAGGGGTGTGCCGGCGGGCAGGGTGTGGATGCGGGCGGCATGGCGCCGTCCGTGCGGCGCGCCGGCGTCGATAACAAGAATCTGATCAGGAGTGGATATGACTCAGCGCATTGCATACGTAACGGGCGGCATGGGCGGCATCGGCACCGCGATCTGCCAACGCCTGGCCAAGGAAGGCTATCGCGTGGTCGCGGGCTGCGGCCCCAATTCGCCGCGCCGTGAACGCTGGCTGGAACAGCAGAAGGCGCTCGGCTTCGACTTCATTGCCTCCGAAGGCAATGTGGCCGACTGGGATTCGACCAAGGCCGCGTTCGACAAGGTCAAGGCGGAGGTCGGCGAGGTCGATGTGCTGATCAACAATGCGGGCATCACGCGCGACGTGGTGTTCCGCAAGATGACGCGCGCTGACTGGGACGCGGTGATCGACACCAACCTGACCTCGCTGTTCAACGTCACCAAGCAGGTGATCGACGGCATGGCGGATCGCGGCTGGGGCCGGATCGTCAATATCTCGTCGGTCAACGGGCAGAAGGGGCAGTTCGGCCAGACCAACTACTCGACCGCGAAGGCGGGCCTGCATGGCTTCACGATGGCGCTGGCGCAGGAAGTGGCGACCAAGGGCGTGACGGTCAACACGGTGTCGCCGGGCTATATCGCTACCGATATGGTCAAGGCGATCCGCCAGGACGTGCTCGACAAGATCGTGGGTACGATCCCGGTCAAGCGCCTGGGCCAGCCGGAGGAGATCGCCTCGATCTGCGCCTGGCTGGCCTCCGAGGAATCGGGCTTTGCCACCGGTG
>NZ_JCBAJO010000157.1:0-11231 GCF_059772245.1 Cupriavidus sp. R6-3 | reverse complement strand
TGCGCGCGCCCGTCGCCGCGATCGCCGAAGGCAACGCGGTCGAGCGCCTGGCGCAGGCGCTGTCGGACCATTTCGGCGAAGCGGTGCGCGTGCACTGCGAGGTCGGCGCGGTCAGCGAGACCGCCGCGGCCGCCGATGCGCAGGCGCGCGCCGAGCGCCAGCGCGCGGCGGAGGCGGCGATCGAGAACGATCCTTTCGTGCAGGGCCTGTTGCGCGAGTTCGGCGGCCAGATCGTGCCGGGCTCGATCCAGCCGCGCGCGCTCTGACACCGGTACGCCGCGCATACGACCCTATCGCGCCTATCGCCCCTTTCGCCCCTTTCGCCGATCGAAGCCGCGCGGCGCGCACCGACCCACGAATCCACCGAATCCATCGATATCAGGAGAAGCATCATGATGAAGGGCCAACTCGCAGGGCTGATGAAGCAAGCCCAGCAGATGCAGGAAAACATGAAGAAGATGCAGGAGCAGCTCGCCCTGATCGAGGTCGAGGGCCAGTCCGGCGCCGGCCTGGTCAAGGTGGTGATGACCTGCAAGAACGACGTCAAGCGCGTGACCATCGATCCGAGCCTGCTCGCCGAGGGCGAGGACAAGGAGCTGCTCGAAGACCTGGTCGCGGCCGCCTTCAACGATGCGGTGCGCAAGGCCGAAGCGACCACGCAGGAGAAGATGGGCTCGATGACCTCGGGCCTGCCGCTGCCGCCGGGCTTCAAGCTGCCGTTCTGAGCGCCGGCTTGCCGAACGCAAACTTCCGATGAAGGCATCCACTCCCACCTCGCTGCAGGCGCTGGTCGAGGCACTGAAGGTGCTGCCCGGCGTCGGCCCGAAGTCGGCGCAGCGGATCGCCTATCACCTGCTGCAGCATGACCGCGAGGGCGCGCGCCGGCTCGGCGACGCGCTGCGCGGCGCCGCGGACGGCGTGCGCCACTGCGCGCGCTGCAATACCTTCACCGAGGCCGAGGTCTGCGAGACCTGCCTGGACCCGCGCCGCGATGCCTCGCTGCTGTGCGTGGTCGAGACGCCGGCCGACCAGGTGATGATCGAGCAGACGCTGACCTATCGCGGCCAGTATTTCGTGCTGATGGGCCGGCTGTCGCCGCTGGACGGCGTCGGTCCGCGCGAGATCCATCTGGACCGGCTGCTGGCGCGCGCCACCGATCCCGCGCTGGGGGGCCCGGTGGCCGAGGTCATCGTGGCCACCAATTTCACCAGCGAGGGCGAGGCCACCGCGCACTATATCGGCGAGATGCTGAAGGCGCGCGGGCTCAAGGTCTCGCGGCTGGCGCGCGGCGTGCCGGTCGGCGGCGAGCTCGAATACGTCGACGCCGGCACCATCGCGCGCGCGGTCATGGACCGCCGCACGCTGTGAAGCGCGGCGCCGTATCGCTTCGCATCGACCGGCATGGTCTGATCGCCCGATGAACCTGGCCCGCTTCGATCTGGTCACGCTGGGACTGTTCGTCGCCGTCGCGCGGCAGGGCAGCATCTCGGCCGGCGCGCGCCAGTCGCATCTGGCCGTCGCCGCGGCCAGCAAACGGATCTCCGATCTCGAGGCCGCCGTGGGCGCGCCGCTGTTCTTCCGCCATGCGGCCGGCGTGCAGCTGACCGAGGCGGGGCAGGCGTGCTTCCATCACGCGCTGACCGTGCTGCAGGACGTCGAGCGCATGGCGGGCGTGATGTCCGACTATGCGTCGGGCGTGCGCGGGCAGGTGCGCGTCTGCGCCAACACCTCGGCGATCACGCAGTTCCTGCCCGACGACCTGGCCGGCTTCATGCGGCTGCATCCGACCATCCGCATCGAGCTGGAAGAGCAGAACAGCGGCGATATCGTCGCGGCGCTGGTCGAGAACCGTGCCGACGTCGGCATCTTTGCCGACCGCACGCCCAGCGCGGGCCTGGTCACCGTCGAATACCGCCAGGACGAACTGGTGCTGGTCACGCCGCCGGGGCATCCGCTGTCGCAGCGCGGGCCGGTGCGCTACGCCGATACCCTCGAATACGACTTCGTCAGCTTGCCGCAGGTGACCTCGCTGGCCGCGCGCCTGCTCGAGGAGAGCAGCCGGCTGGAGCGGCCGTTCCGGCTGCGCATCCAGGTGCGCAGCTTCGATGCGATGTGCCGCATGGTGATGGCCGGCCTCGGCGTCGGCGTGCTGCCGCGCATCGCGGCCGAGCCGCACGTCAAGTCGATGGGCCTGTCGCTGGTCAAGCTGCAGGACGCCTGGGCGCAGCGCTCGCTGCTGATCGGCATGCGCGATCCCGCCGCGCTGACGGTGTCGGCCCGGCTCCTGATCACCCATCTGTGCGGCGATCGCGCGCCATTCTGAGCCCCGGGCTCCGGCCGACCGTCTCCGCTTCATCTCCCGCTTCATCTCCCGCGTCATCTCCCTCCGGCTTTCGCGTTCGGTGAAAGCCCGCTTCACCGATTGACGCCTTCCGCGCCCGCCGGGGCTGCGGCACACTGCGGCCAAATTCGATCGCACGGTCCGGCGTCCGCCGCAAGGGAGCGCCACCGACCGACCGCCAGACGGCGATCGCCACACACCGATCCCCGGAGACAATCCGCATGCCGCGACAGATTCTGGATGGCATCCGCGTGCTCGAACTCGGGCAGCTGATCGCCGGCCCCTTCGCCGCCAAGACGCTGGCCGATTTCGGCGCCCACGTGATCAAGGTCGAACCGCCCGGACAGGGCGATCCGCTGCGCAAATGGCGCATGCTGTATCAGGACACCTCGGTGTGGTGGGAGGCGCAGTCGCGCAACAAGGAATCGATCTGCATCGACCTGCGCAGCGCTGACGGGCAGGCGCTGGTGCGCAAGCTGGCCGCCGAGGCCGACGTGCTGATCGAGAACTTCCGCCCGGGCACGATGGAGAAGTGGGGCCTGGGCTGGGACGTACTGCACGCCGCCAATCCGAAGCTGATCATGCTGCGTGTATCGGGCTACGGCCAGACCGGGCCGAAGCGCGACGAGCCCGGCTTTGCCGCGGTCGCGGAGGCGATGAGCGGGCTGCGCCATCTGACCGGCGAGCCGGGCCGCCCGCCGGTGCGCGCGGGCCTGTCGCTGGGCGACACCATCGCCGGCTTGCATGGCGCGCTGGGCGTGCTGCTGGCGCTGTACGAGCGCGATGCGCGCGGCGGCACCGGCCAGGTCATCGACGTGGCGCTGTACGAGGCGCTGTTCAACCTGAGCGAGAGCCTGCTGCCCGAGTATTCGGCCTTCGGCGCGGTGCGCCAGCCGGCCGGCGGCGCGCTGCCCGGCATTGCGCCGTCCAACGCCTATCCGTGCGCCAGCGGCGAATACGTGCTGGTGGCCGCCAACGGCGATGCCATCTTCAAGCGGCTGATGCAGGCGATCGGCCGCGCCGACCTCGCCGACGATCCGGCGCTGGCGCGCAACGACGGCCGCGTGGCACGAGTGGAGGAACTCGACGCCGCGATCGCCGCGTGGACCCGCACGCAGGATATCGACAGCGCGCTGGCCGTGCTGCGCGAGGCCCAGGTGCCGTCCGGCCGCATCTACACGGTCAAGGACATCGCCGAGGATCCGCATTACCGCGCTCGCGGCGTGATCGAGCAGGTCACCGCGGCCAGCGGCCTGACCGTCGAGGTGCCGGGCATCGTGCCGAAGCTGTCGGGTAGTCCCGGCGCGATCCACGATCGCGCGCCGACGCTGGGCGAGCATACCGACGCGGTGCTGGCGCAGGCCGGCTTCGATGCCGCGACCATCGCCGACCTGCGCGCACGCGGGGTGGTGGCATGAACACGACCGCATCCAACGTGCATTCGACGACAAACTTCCCGCTGCGCGGCCCGGCCCGCATCGAGATCAACGAGGTCGCGCCGCGCGACGGCCTGCAGATCGAACCGGTGGTGGTGCCGACCGATGCCAAGGTCGCGCTGCTGGAGGCGCTGTCGGCCTGCGGCTTCGCCCGCATCGAGGCGACCTCGTTCACCTCCGCCAAGGCGATCCCCGCGCTGGCCGACGCCGAGGCGGTGATGCACCGCATGCGCCGTGCCGAGGGCGTGCGCTACACGGTGCTGGTGCCGAACCTGCGCGGGCTCGAGCGCGCGCTGTCGTGCCGGCCCGACGAGGTCAATCTGGTGATGTCGGCCAGCGAGACGCACAACCGCGCCAATCTGCGCATGACGCGCGCGCAATCGCAGGCGCAGCTGCTGGCGATGATCGAGGTCGCGCGCGCGGCCGGCGTGCCGGTCAATATCTCGCTGTCGACGGTATTCGGCTGCCCGTTCGAGGGCGAGGTCGCGATCGACGCCGTGATGGCGCTGGCGCGCAGCTTCGCCGAGGCCGGCGCGGACGGCATCACGCTGTGCGATACCACCGGCATGGCCTATCCGACCCAGGTGCGCGCGGTGTGCGAGACCTTCCGGCGCGAACTGCCGGCGACCGGCCTGACCATCCATCTGCACAACACCCGCGGCATGGGGCTGGCCAATGCGCTGGCTGCCTGGGAGACCGGCGTGTCGCGCTTCGATGCGGCGGCCGGCGGGCTGGGCGGCTGCCCCTATGCGCCCGGTGCCAGCGGCAACGTCGCCACCGAGGAACTCGTGCACATGTTCGCGTCGATGGGCGTGGACACTGGCGTCGACCTGCAGCGCTTGCTCGGCATCATCGGCGAGCTGCCCACCGTGGTCGAGCGCGAGGTCTGCAGCCAGCTGCTGCGCGCCGGTCCGCGGCTGCGCACGCATCAGCCGCCGGCCTGGCTGGCCGAGCATTTCGCGGCGCAGTAAGGCCCGATAACGGCAAGCCCAGGGCACAGCAAGCACAGCACGCACAGCACGCACAACACGCACAACCCCATCAGCAAGCCCGCGGACCTCGCCCGCACCTACGAATCACAACCCACAACCCGAACAACAACATCGATTCCTGGAGGAGACAGCATGTCGATCCGTACGTCCCAACCGTTTCATTCCCTCGATGCGGCCAGGCCTGGCCGCCGTCGTCTGCTTGCCGCGGCCGTCGCTGCCGCCGCGGCCTGCCTGAGCGCCGGCGCGCAGGCGCAGGATGGCGCCTATCCGAACCGCCCGGTCACGCTGATCGTGTCCGCGGCGCCGGGCGGCACCACCGACCTCGCCGCGCGCATGATTTCCGAGCCGCTGGCCAAGGCGCTCGGCCAGCCGGTGGTGGTCGAGAACCGCCCCGGCGGCGCCGGCGGCATCGCCGCGCAACTGGTGGCGCGCGCCAAGCCCGACGGCTACACGCTGCTGGTGCAGTACTCTGGCTTCCACGTGATCACGCCGCTGCTGATGAAGGGCCTGTCGTGGGATCCGGTCAAGGATTTCGCGCCGGTCGCCAACCTGCTGTCCGCGCCGCAGGTGCTGGTGGTGCGCCCGAGCCTGCCGGTCAAGTCGCTGGCGGAACTGGTGGCCTATGCCAAGGCCAATCCGAACAAGCTGAACTACGCCTCGTCGGGCAACGGCTCGCTGCAGCATGTGTCCACCGAGCTGCTGAACCAGATGGCCGGCATCCGCATCACGCACGTGCCGTACAAGGGCACCGGTCCGGCGATGACCGACCTGCTGGGCGGCTCGGTCGACCTGACCATCACCACGCCGCCGCCGCTGATTCCGCATATCCAGGCCGGCAAGCTGCGCCCGCTGGTGGTCACCAGCAAGAATCGCCTGCCCAGCCTGAAGGACGTGCCGTCCGCGCCCGAGGCGGGCTACGCCGATCTCGACGTGTCGTCGTGGTTCGCGATGTACGCGCCGGCCGGCACGCCCAAGCCGGTGGTCGACAAGCTGACCGGCGAGATCGACAAGATCATGAAGACCGAGGCCTTCCGCAAGAAGGCCGAGGAGCTGGGCGCCGAGGCGAAGTACATGAACCCGACGCAGCTGGGCCAGTACCAGCGCGCCGAGCTGACGCGCTGGGGCAAGGTCATCCAGTCGGCCAATATCCAGGCGGAATGATGCGCTGGTCCTCCCCGCGCTAGGTAGTGTTCCCGATTGGGGCGACCCGCCGGCCTCGGATAGCATCGCACGGAGCCGCGCGGCGGCCCCGGCATGCCGTCAGGCCGTCCGGCGGGTCGCTTCGGCGTCGTGCGTGGCGTCATCACACCGCGCGGGAACACAATAAGCAGGAGACACAGATGTACAACCGCAAATTCTGGAAACAGGTGCTGATCGCGCTGGTGCTGTTCCTGGCCGGCTGGTTCACCTTCGGCGGCTTCGCGCATGCGCAGGGCAAGCCGGAGAAGGCCAAGGTCACGATCGCGGTCGGCGGCAAGAACCTGTTCTACTACCTGCCGCTGACGATCGCCGAGCGCCAGGGCTACTTCAAGGACGAAGGGCTCGACGTCGAGATCGTCGACTTCGCCGGGGGCGCCAAGGCGCTGCAGGCCGTGGTCGGCGGCAGCGCCGACGTGGTTTCGGGCGCCTACGAGCACACCATCAACCTGCAGGCCAAGGGCCAGAACTACCGCGAGTTCGTGCTGCAGGGCCGCGCGCCGCAGATCGTGCTGGTGACTTCCAACAAGACGATGCCGGACTTCAAGTCGGTCGCCGACCTGAAAGGCAAGAAGATCGGCGTCACCGCGCCCGGTTCGTCGACCAACATGATGGCCAACTTCGTGCTGGCCAAGGCCGGGCTGAAGCCGTCGGACGTGTCCTTCATCGGCGTGGGCGCCAGCAACGGCGCCGTGGCGGCGATGCGCTCGGGCCAGATCGACGCGATGGCGAACCTGGACCCGGTGATCTCGATGCTGACGCAGAAGAACGAGGTGCGCGTGGTGGCCGATACCCGCACGCTGAAGGACACGCAGGCGGTGTTCGGCGGCAACATGCCGTCGGGCTGCCTCTATGCGTCGGCCTCGTTCATCGAGCAGAACCCCAACACCACGCAGGCGCTGACCAATGCGATGGTGCGCGCGCTGAAGTGGCTGCAGAAGGCGGGCCCGTCGGACATCGTCAAGACGGTGCCGGAGAGCTATCTGCTGGGCGACCGCGCGCTGTATCTGTCGGCGTGGGAAAAGGTCAAGGAAGCGATCTCGCCGGACGGCATGATGCCGGCCGACGGCCCGCGCACGGCGCTGGCGACGCTGCAGCAGTTCGATCCGGCGCTCAAGGGCAAGGCGATCAAGCTGGACCAGACCTTCACCAACAGCTTCGTGCAGAAGGCCAACGCCAAGTACAAGTAAGCCGCACCGCGGCGCGCATCGGCGGCCGCGGCAAGCCTGGCCCGCTGCCTGCAGCGGGCCTTTGCTTTCGCGGGGCCGGCCTTGTATCAGACAAAGGGCGCCGCCGCGTCATCGACGCCCGGTCATCGTCGATCCGTCATCGAACACCACGCCGCCGCCGGCCCGGCCGACGCGCGGCGCAAGCACAGCGAAACGCATGAGCATTCCGGCCCTTTCCCTCGACAACGTCACCTGTACCTTCATCTCGCGCGAGGACCGCAGCCAGCGCTACACCGCCGTCAAGGACGTCTCGCTGGCGATCGCGCCCGGCGAGTTCGTCTCGGTGGTCGGGCCGACCGGTTGCGGCAAGTCGACCTTGCTCAATGTCGGCGCGGGCCTGCTGGCGCCGTCGTCCGGCCAGGTGCGCGTGTTCGGCGAGCCGCTGACGGGCATCAATGCGCGTGCCGGCTACATGTTCCAGACCGAGGCGCTGATGCCCTGGCGCAGTGCGCTGGACAACGTGATCGCGGGCCTCGAATTTCGCGGCGTGCCGCGCGCGCAGGCGGTGGCCGAAGGAGAGGAATGGCTGCGCCGCGTCGGCCTGGGCGGCTTCAGCGACCGCTATCCGCATCAGCTGTCGGGCGGCATGCGCAAGCGCGTCGCGCTGGCGCAGACGCTGGTGCTCGACCCGGACATCATCCTGATGGACGAACCGTTCTCGGCGCTGGACGTGCAGACGCGCCAGCTGATGGAAAACGAGGTGCTGGAGCTGTGGGCCGCCAAGCGCAAGGCGGTGCTGTTCATCACGCACGACCTGGACGAGGCGATCGCGATGAGCGATCGCGTGGTGGTGCTGTCGGCGGGACCCGCCACGCATCCGATCGGCGAATTCGACATCGATCTGCCGCGGCCGCGCGACGTGGCCGAGATCCGCAACCATCTGCGCTTCGTCGAGCTGCACGCGGCGATCTGGGACGTGTTGCGCGAGGAAGTGCTCAAGGGCTATGCGCAGCAGCGCAAGGTTGCCTGAGGCGGACCTCACCAACCTGCACCAGCCCGCACTGGCCCGCACCAGTCCGCACCAGTCCGCACCAGTCCGCACTGATACCGACGATCCTGGAACTCACAAGCAAAAACGATCCATGGCATTCCGTACCGATTCCCCCAGCATGCTGCGCGTCTGGCAGCTGCTCGTCCTCGTGGTCATTCTCGGCACCTGGCACCTGGCCACGCGCTCGCAACAGGTGGCGTTCTTCTTCGGCGAGCCGTGGCTGGTGGCGCAGCGCGTCTGGAGCTGGTTCTTCGTCGAGCGCGACATCTACCTGCACCTGGGCGTGACGCTGCTCGAGACGGTGCTGGCCTTCGGCATCGGCACCGTCGCCGGCCTGGGCGTGGGCCTGTGGCTGGCGCTGAGCCCGGTCGCCTCGGCCATTCTCGACCCATATATCAAGGCGATGAACTCGATGCCGCGGGTGATCCTGGCGCCGATCTTCGCGGTGTGGTTCGGGCTCGGGATCTGGTCCAAGGTCGCGCTGGCGGTGACGCTGGTGTTCTTCATCGTCTTCTTCAACGTCTACCAGGGCGTCAAGGAAGTCAGCCCCGTGGTGCTGGCCAACGCGCGCATGCTGGGCGCGAACCGGCAGCAGCTGCTGCGCCATGTCTATCTGCCGAGCGCGACCAGCTGGGTGTTCTCGTCGCTGCATACCTCGGTGGGCCTGGCCTTCGTCGGCGCGGTCGTCGGCGAATACCTGGGCTCGGCGCGCGGCGTCGGCTACCTGATCCTGCAGGCGGAGGGGACCTTCGACATCAACACGGTGTTCGCGGGCATCGTGGTGCTGACCGCGTTCGCGCTGGTGCTGGACTGGATGGTGGGGGTGGTGGAGCGCCGGCTGATGAAGTGGCAGCCGAAGAGCGGGGAGACGGAGAAGCTGTAGGAGGGATTTTTCCCTCTCCCGTGCGCGGGAGAGGGATGGTCCTGGGGATTCGGCGGGACCTTAGGGCGTGATCACGATCTTGCCGGTGACCTTGCGCGCCTCCATGTCCTTGAGCGCCTGCGGGGCCTGTTCCAGCGGATAGCGCGCCGAGATGTGCGGGCGGATCTTGCCTTCCTTCATCCAGCCCAGCATCTGCGCCATGTTGGCCTGGTTCGCGCGCGGCTCGCGGCGCGTGAATTCGCCCCAGAACACGCCGACCAGCGAGGCGCCCTTGAGCAGCGCCAGGTTCAGCGGCATCTTGGGAATCTCGCCGTTGGCGAAGCCCACCACCAGATAGCGGCCGCGCCAGCCGATCGAGCGGAATGCGGGTTCCGCATAGATGCCGCCGACCGGGTCATAGATGACGTCCGGACCCTTGCCGTCGGTCAGCGCCTTGATGCGCTCGCGCAGGTCCTCGGTGCTGTAGTTGATCAGCGCGTCGGCGCCATGTTCCTTGCAGACAGCCAGCTTCTCGTCGGTCGACGCGGCCGCGATCACGCGCGCGCCGATCGCCTTGCCGATCTCGATCGCGGCCAGGCCGACGCCGCCGGCCGCGCCTAGCACCAGCATGGTCTCGCCCGCCTTCAGTTCGCCACGATCGACCACCGCGTGGTGCGAGGTGCCATAGGTCAGCGTGAAGGCGGCGGCGGTCTCGAAATCGATGCCGGGCGGCATCGGAACGACCGCGGCGGCGGGCGCCTTGGCCTGCGTCGCGAAGGCGCCGTTGCCCAGATAGGCGATCACCTTGTCGCCGGGCTTGACGTGGCTGACGCCTTCGCCGACCGAGTTCACGATGCCGGCCAGTTCCGATCCCGGCGAGAAGGGCAGCTGCGGCTTGGCCTGGTACTTGTTCTGGATGATCAGCACGTCCGGGAAATTGACGCCGGCTGCCTTGACGTCGATCACCACTTCGCCGGGACCGGCGACCAGGTCGGGCAGGGTTTCGAGCACCAGCGAATCGGGCGGGCCCCAGGCTTTGCACAGTACGGCTTTCATCGTGTCTCCATTGAATGTCTTGATGCCTCGATCTGGACCGCGCGGCCACGCGGCCCGGGCTAGTGTAGCGCAGAAATAGTACGGTCGTTCAGTTCGGCGGGGCCGGTGGTGGTCGCAGTGATGGTCACGGTGGTGGTCACGGTGGTGGCTGCGGTATTGGCCCCGGCGTTGGCGGGGGCTGTGGCTCCGATTTGGGTGCAAATCGCTCGGCGAAGCGGCCCCGCGACGCGACGCCATCGCAATCGCCTCGGGTACAATCGCGGCCATGCACATCCTTCTCGCCAACGACGACGGTTACCTCGCGCCGGGACTTGCCATGCTGCATGCCGCGCTGGCGCCGCTGGGCCGTATCACCGTGATCGCCCCCGAGCAGAATCATAGCGGCGCATCGAATTCGCTGACGCTGCAGCGCCCGCTGACGGTGTTCGAGGCTCGCGAGGGCGTGCAGAAGGGATTTCGCTTCGTCAATGGCACCCCGACCGACTGCGTGCATATCGCGCTGACCGGCCTGCTCGACGAAAAGCCTGACCTGGTGGTGTCGGGCATCAACCAGGGCCAGAACATGGGCGAGGACGTGCTGTACTCCGGCACCGTCGCCGCCGCGATCGAAGGCTTTCTGCTCGGCATCCCGTCGATCGCCTTCTCGCAGGTCGACAAGGGCTGGGAACATCTGGATGCCGCGGCCCGCATCGCGCGCGGCATCGTCGAGCGCGCCATCGCGACGCCGCCGCGCGAACCGTTCCTGCTCAACGTCAATATCCCCAATCTGCCGTACGAACATATCCGCGGGCTGCGCGCCACGCGACTGGGCAAGCGCCATCCTTCGCAGCCGGTGATCTCGCAGGTCAATCCGCGCGGCGAGACCAATTACTGGATCGGCCCGGCCGGCGATGCGCTCGATGCCAGCGAAGGCACCGATTTCCACGCGACCGCGGAGGGCTTCGTTTCGCTGACGCCGCTGCAGCTGGATCTGACCCATCGCGCCCAGCTCGAGACGCTGCGGCAATGGCTCGCATGAGGCCAGCCGCGTGCCGGCCGCAGGGACCCTGGGCGCGTTGAGGCCATGAGTTCGAGCCCGCGCCGTCCGAAGTTTCCGCTGACGCTCGACTCGGTGGTCGAGCGCAAGC
>NZ_JCBAJO010000156.1:0-11360 GCF_059772245.1 Cupriavidus sp. R6-3 | reverse complement strand
GCTTCGATTTCTCGCATCCGGATTTTCTCGATGCCGACGGCAATACGCGCTTCCTGTCGATCTGGGATCAGGGCGGCGATTTCCGCCCGCCGCCGCAGGCCTTCGGCTATGGCGCCGAGCTGACGCGCGAGCGCCTGAACGCGGCGCTGCAAGCGGCGCGCAAGGGCGGACCGCCCGCCACCGAGCTGGAGCGCCAGTCGCAGCAGGAGCCCGGCTCGCATGCGACCCATGTGGCCAGCATCGCGGCGGGCAACCAGGGCCTGTGTCCCGGTGCGCTGATCGCCGGCGTGCTGATCAGCGTCGAGCCGCCCGGCGACGACTATGCCGCGCGGCGCTGGACCTTCAGCGATGCCTCGCGCATCGTCCATGCGGTCGAATATCTGCTGGCCGTTGCCGAGCGCGAGGGCCTGCCGCTGTCGATCAATATCAGCCTGGGGACCAACGGCGGCTCGCACGACGGCGCCAATGGCACCTGCCGCTGGCTCGACGCGTTCCTCGCCACGCCGGGCCGCGCGATCTCGATCGCGGCCCGCAATGCGGGACAGGAGCGTCCCACCGACGAGGACCGCTTCGGCTGGATCATGGGCCGCATCCATACCAGCGGCAAGATCGCGGCCAAGGGCCTGACGGTCGAACTCGAATGGATCGTGGTCGGCGACGGCATCGCGGACCTGTCCGAGAACGAGCTGGAGATCTGGTACGGCGCGCAGGACCGCTTCACGGTCTCGGTGCAGCCGCCGGGCTCCACCGAGTGGTACGAGGTCGCGCCGCGGCAGTACATCGAGAATCGCAGGCTGCCTGATGGCACCGTGCTGTCGGTCTACAACGAGCTCTACCATCCGTCCAACGGCGACAACTACATCGGCGTCTATCTGTCGCCCTTCCTCGATGCGCGCGCCTATACGCCGATCACGGCCGGCGTGTGGAAGGTGCGGCTGCACGGCGACGAGATCCGCGACGGCAGCTTTCACGCATGGATCGAACGCGACGATCCGATGGAGCTGCAGCGCCGGCGCGAGCTGGCGGCCTACCGCTTTCCGTCGTTCTTCGCCGAGGCGACCAACGTCGATTCGCATTCGATCAATTCGCTCGCCTGCGCGCATTGGGTGATCGGCGTGGCGAACGCCGACGCGGAGCAGGCACGGGTCCATATCTCCAGCAGCCAGGGGCCGACGCGCGACGGGCGCAACAAGCCCGATGTCTGCGCGCCGGGCACCGGCATCGTTGCCGCCAACGGCTTCGTCGAGGGCGGCGGCTGGGTCGCGATGACCGGCACCAGCATGGCCAGTCCCTATGTGTGCGGCGTCATCGGGCTGATGCTGGCCGCCAAGCCGACGCTGACGGCGGCGCAGTGCCAGGGGATTCTGCGGCGCACCGCGCGGCCGTTGCCCTCGCACGACTACGCCTGGCGCAACGACGCGGGCTACGGCCTGATCGACCCGGTCGCCGCGATCGAGGAGGCGCGCGCCTTCGACGAGCGCCGCGAGCGGCGTGACCCACCAGCGCGGAGGCGCGCATGAAGATCCGCCTGTTCCAGTCCTATCAGGGCGACTGCCTGCTCATCGAGGCGGCGTCGGGCCATCGGATGCTGTGCGATGGCGGCACCGGCGCGGCGATGCGCGATTTCGTCGCGCCGTCGCTGGAGCGGCTCGCGCGCGACGACGCCATGCTCGATCTGGTCTACGTCTCCCATATCGACGACGACCACCTGGGCGGCATTCTCGCGATGCTCGAGGCCGCGCTCGAATGGAAGGTCTACGACTACCACGCCGAGCGCGGCGATCCGCCGGCCAAGCCGGCGTCGCGCCGCGTGCCGCGCATCGGCGCGCTGTGGCACAACGCCTTCCACGACCAGATCGGCGCCAACGCGGGACCGATCCACTCGCTGCTCGCGGCCAGCGCGCGGGCGTTGCGGGCCAGCCACGTCGAGCCGCTCGAGGTGCTCGGGCGCGAGTACGCCCGCATTGCCAACTCGGTGCCGCAGGCGCTGCGGGTGTCCCGGCTGGTCAAGGCCGACCTGCTCGATATTCCGTTGAATCCGCCATTGGGCGAGGTGGTAACGCCGGCGTCGGCGTCAGCGTCAGCGTCGGCGTCAGCGTCGGCGTCGGCGTCGGCGTCGGCCGGCAAGCTGATCATCGCGCGGCCGGATGCCGCCGCGCAGGCGCTCGGCTCGCTGCGCATCCGCGTGCTCGGCCCCACCGCCGCGGAACTGAAGCGGCTGCGCGAAGGCTGGAACCACTGGCTGCGCGATCCCGCCAATCGGCTGCGTGCCCAGGCCATCCGCGACCGCTATGCCAGCGGGCTGCTGGCGATGGCTGGCGGCCGGGCCGACGATCCATTCGACCTGCGCGAGTGGGAGGGCACGCCGTCATACCAGGGCGTCACCACGCCGAATATCGCGTCGCTGATCCTGCTGGTCGAAGAGGAAGACCGTCGCGTGCTGCTGACCGGCGACGCGCATCCCGACATGATCCTGGCCGGGCTGAAGCAGGCCGAACTGCTGCGCGATGGCGCGCTGCACGTCGACGTGCTGAAGGTCCAGCATCACGGCTCCGAGCACAATATGTCGCCGGCGTTCTGCCGCACGGTGTCGGCCGACCATTACCTGTTCTGCGGCAACGGCGCACATACCAACCCGGAGCTGACCGTGCTCGACGCCCTGCTGGCCGCGCGCGTCGGCTCCGCCGAGCAGCGGGCACGCGCGCCGGAGGCCGAATCGCGGCCCTTCACGTTCTGGTTCAATACCACCGCCGCGGCGCAGACCCAGCAAAGCCATATCGCCCACATGGAGCGGGTCCAGCGTTGGGCCGACGCCGCGCTGCGCAAGCACGGTCCGCGGCTGCGGGTGCGCTTCGTCGAAGGCGCCTACGCCAGCCTGACGCTGCGCTGAGCGGCAGCATCGGCGCGGCCATGTCGGTGCGCGATCCGGCGGCTATTTGAGAGCGTGCTCGAAGGCGACCGCCGGCGCGGACAGGCGCCGGTCCAGTTGCCCCGCCAGTTCCAGCGCGGCCTCGGCAAAACGCTCGCGCAGCTGCTCGGCCAGGCTGGGAATGCCGCGATGGCTGGCGCGCAGCATCTGGATCTCGAAGGCCATCGCCGGCTGGATCTCGTGCAGCGAGACCGCCTGCGGATCGCTGCCGAGGGCGGTGTACTGGTCCAGCAGCGCCACGCCCAGCCCGCTCTCGACCAACTTGCGCGCCAGCGAATAGGTCTGGACTTCCAGCGTCGAGCGCGGCTCCAGCGCATTGCGCGCCAGCAGCTGGCGCACCATCAGGCCAAGCGAGCTGTGATCGTCGTAGCCGATGAAGGCGCGGTCCATCAGCCTGGCCATCGGCAACGGCGTGCGCCGCGTCGCCCCGGACAGCGGCTGGCCGCGCGGCACCGCCAGCAGCATGCGGCCTTCGGCGACGGTCTGCGCGGCGATCGCCTCGTGCGGCGGCGGCGCGAAGGCGAAGCCGATATCGATCTGGTTGCGCAGCAGGCCCTGCACGATCTCGTCGGTATGGTGGGTCAGCACCTGCACCTGGGTGTCGGGATGACGGGCGCAGAAGCGCTGCAGCGCCGGCACCAGCAGCGGATCGGCCAGGCTGGGCGTCGCCGCCACGCGCAGCCGGCCGGCGCCCTTGTGGCGCAGGCTCTCGGAGACCCGCCGCACGCGGTCGATCTCGCCATATAGCCGCTCGACATCGCCGTACAGCGCGGTGGCCTCGGGCGTCGGCCGCAGCCGGCCCTTGGCGCGGTCGAACAGGCGGAAGCCGAGCGAGGCCTCCGCATGCTGCAGCACGCGCGTGACCACCGGCTGCGAGACATGCAGCAGCCGCGCCGCCTCGCTGACGGTGCCGGTCAGCATCACGGCGCGGAAGATCTCGATCTGTCGCAGGCGCATGGGAATTCCGGGGGGCCGGGCAGGGTATAGCCGAAAGACATATTCTGGCACGTCTTCGCATTGGGCAGCCGGGCCGCCCTGCTCTACCCTTGCGGGATCGCAAACCGGTAGGGACGGATACGGCAATGAAGGTGGTGATCACCGGCGCCGGCGTGGTCGGCATGGCCACCGCCTGGCAACTGGCCAACGACGGCCATGAGGTCACGGTGCTGGAGCGGCGCGACGGCCCGGGGCTGGAGACCAGCTTCGCCAACGGCGGCCAGCTCAGCTACAGCTATGTCGCGCCGCTGGCCGGTCCGGGCGTGCTGTCCAAGGTGCCCGGCTGGCTGCTGCGCCGCGACGCGCCGCTGCGCTGGCGGCCGCGGCTGGACCTCGCCCAATGGCGCTGGCTGGCGGCCTTCGTCGGCGCCTGCAATGCCTCGCGCAGCGATGCCACCACGCGCAAGCTGCTGCGGCTGGCCTTCCATTCGCGCGACCGCATGCGGGCCTTGCTGGACGAGCACCAGATCGACTTCGATTTTGCGCGGCGCGGCAAGCTGATCGTCCATCGCGACGCCGCCAGTTTCGATGCCGCGCGCCGGCTGCTGGACTTCCAGGCCGGGCTCGGCAGCGAGCAGCATGCGCTGGACCGCGACGCCTGCGTCGCGCTGGAGCCGGCGCTGGCCGGCATCCGCGACCAGATCGCCGGCGCGATCCATACGCCCAGCGAGGAGGTGGCCGACTGCCACCGCTTCTGCGTCGGGCTGGCCCACCTGCTGCGCCAGCATCCCAATGTGTCGCTGCGCTTCGGCACCGCGGTGCGCGCGATCGAACGCCAGGACGACGCGGCCCGCGGCGTGCATACCGACAGCGGCTTCGAGGCCGCCGACGCGGTGGTGCTGGCCGGCGGCATCGGCAGCGCGACGCTGCTGCGGCCGCTCGGACTGCGCGCGCCGCTGTGGCCGCTGAAGGGGTACAGCATCACGGTCCCCGTCGGCACCGGTGCGCAGGCGCCGCATATCAGCGTCACCGACTTCGCGCGCAAGATCGTCTATGCCCGCATCGGCAATACGCTGCGCGTGGCCGGCATGGCAGACCTGACGCGGCCCGATACACGGATCGACGAACGCCGGGCCGCGACGCTGCTGGACGAGACCCGCTCGGTGTTCGGCGGCATCGCCGGCGACCGGTCCCTGTCCGACCTGCAGCCGTGGGCCGGGCTGCGCCCTGCCACGCCGAGCGGCCTGCCGCTGATCGGACAGTCGCGGCTGCGCAACCTGTGGCTCAATATCGGCCACGGCGGATTGGGGTTTACGCTGGCGATGGGCAGCGCGGGCCTGCTGGCGGATACGATGGCGGGGCGGCCGCCCGCGGTCGACCCCGCGGACTACAGCGCAACGCTGGCGTAGCGCCCGGCTGCGGCGCGTACGGACACAAGAGCGGAACGAGGAGCCGCCGCTTGCACGGCCCTTGCTAGCAGCACAACCGATGTCGCGTTTCAACAAGAGCCGTTCCACAACCAAGGAGAGCCTGACCATGAAACTGCCTACCGCCACCCGCATCGCGCCTCGACCGGCGCGCCGTTCGCTGCGACCCGCGCTGGCCGCGCTGCTGACCGCCGCGCTCGCTTGCGGTGCGTTCGGCACCATCGGCGCCGCCCATGCCCAGCAGAACGACACGCTGGCCAAGATCAAGCAGAACGGCGTGATCACCCTGGGCCATCGCGAATCGTCGATCCCGTTCTCCTATACCAATGGCCGCGAGGTCATGGGGTATTCGCACGAGATCATGATGGCGATCGTCGACAAGGTGAAGACGCAGCTGAACATGCCGAACCTGCAGGTGCGGATGATCCCGATCACCTCGCAGAACCGCATCTCGCTGATGCAGAACGGCACCATCGATCTCGAATGCGGCTCGACCACCAACAACCTCGAGCGCCAGAAGCAGGTGGGCTTCACCAACAGCCTGTTCGTCTACGGCATCCGCATGCTGGTGCGCAAGGACGCCGGCGTGAAGGACTTCGACGATCTGAAGGGCCGCAACGTGGTGACCACCGCCGGCACTACCGGTGAACGCCTGCTGGTCAAGATGAACGGCGAGAAGGCGATGAACATGAACCTGACCGGCGCCAAGGACCACGGCCAGGCCTTCCTGATGCTCGAGTCCGGCCGCGCGGTCGCGTTCGTCATGGACGAGCCGCTGCTGTACGGCGAACTGACCAAGGCCAAGAATCCGGGCGAATGGACCGTCGCCGGCACGCCGCTGCAGACGGAAAACTACGCCTGCATGCTGCGCAAGGACGATCCGCAGTTCAAGGCGCTCGCCGACGGCGTGATCGCCGACCTGATGAAGTCGGGCAAGGCCGAGCAGCTGTACAAGAAGTGGTTCCAGTCGCCGATCCCGCCGCGCGGCATCAACATGAACTACCCGCTGTCGGCCGAGATGAAGGACCTGTTCGCGAACCCGAACGACAAGGCGTTCCAGTAAGCGTCTCGGTCCCTGGCTGAAAGAAGTCCGCATCGGCGCGCACTGCCGATGCGGACTTTTCTCATTGTGGGCACGCCTCCATCCGAAACGTAAAGTGCGTGCATTTTTCAGAAGCTTCGATGTGGCGCGATCGGCAAGCTACGCAGGTCTCAACCCCAGCATTGCCGATCATGGTTCCGACTTACGACTCTTGCTACAAGCTGCTGTTTTCCGCCCCTCAATTGGTGCGCGAACTGATTACGGGATTCATTCCGGTCGACCGGCTGCACAGCCTTGACTACGACACGCTGGAGCGAAGGTGTCTTGTTGCTGCCCGAATTGGTCAACCTGATGGAGGTCAATATGAGCCTGGTGCTATCGTTGCATACCTACCGGCAAGCCGGCGTGCTCGAAGGCAAGCTGGAGGGCAAGCTGGAGGGCAAGCAGGAAGGTGAAGCGCACGTGCTGCGGAAAGTCCTGGTCCAGCGCTTCGGGCCGCTCCCGCCGGATATTGCGTCCCGAATCGCCGTCGCCAGCCCGGTGCAACTGGAAGCATGGGTCGACCGTCTCGGCGCCGCGCAGTGCCTCGATGACGTCTTTGAGGATCCGAACGGAGAATCGAGAGACGTCTGACGAGTGAGATGCCTCGTCAGGCGGCGTGGGCTCGGGCTGAGCGCTCGGGCAAAGCAAATCGCATCGCCCAAAAACAAAACCCCCCGAAGGCAGGCCTTCGGGGGGTTTTGCACTACTGGCGGAGAGGGTGGGATTCGAACCCACGGTACCGTTGCCGGTACGCCTGATTTCGAGTCAGGTACATTCGACCACTCTGCCACCTCTCCTGAACTGGTCGCGTTGCGGCGAAACCGAGATTATAGAGAAGTCAAAAACAGACTGCAAGAGGGTCGGCGCCTTTTTGCGCACGACTTCCTGCTCGCGGCTTCGCCGGCTTCAGGCCTCCGGTTCCAGCCGCGTCAGGCCGCCCAGATACGGCTGCAGCGCGGTCGGCACCGTGACCGAACCGTCCGCGTTCTGGTAGTTCTCCAGAATTGCCACCAGCGTGCGGCCGACGGCCAGGCCCGAGCCGTTCAGCGTGTGCACGAGCTCGGGCTTGCCCTGGCCGGCGCGGTAGCGTGCCTGCATGCGGCGCGCCTGGAAGTCGCCCATGTTCGAGCAGGAGCTGATCTCGCGATAGGTGTTCTGCGCGGGGATCCACACTTCCAGGTCGTAGGTCTTGGTGCTGCCGAAGCCCATGTCGCCGGTGCACAGCACGATGGTGCGGAACGGCAGGTCCAGCTTCTTCAGGATCGCCTCGGCATGGCCGGTCAGTTGCTCCAGCGCGTCGAACGATTCCTCGGGGCGCACGATATGGACCAGCTCGACCTTGTCGAACTGGTGCTGGCGGATCATGCCGCGCGTGTCCTTACCGTAGGAGCCCGCCTCCGAGCGGAAGCACGGCGTATGGGCGACGAAGCGCAGCGGCAGCTCGTCGGCCGACGCGATGGCGTCGCGCATCAGATTGGTCAGCGGCACCTCGGCGGTCGGAATCAGGTAGTAGTTCTCGATCCGCTCGCCGCCGTCCGCGCCCTCGCCGCCCACCTGGCGCGGCACCTTGAACAGGTCGTCCTCGAACTTGGGCAGCTGGCCGGTGCCGCGCATCGACGCCGCATTGACGATATACGGCACGTACATCTCGGTGTAGCCGTGCTCGAGCGTATGGGTGTCGATCATCAGCTGGACCAGCGCGCGATGCATGCGCGCGATGCCGCCGCGCAGTACCGCGAAGCGCGAGCCGGTGATCTTGGCCGCGCTCTCGAAATCGAGGCCGAGCCGCTCGCCCACGTCGACGTGGTCGCGCACCGCGAAGTCGAAGCTGCGCGGCGTGCCGACGCGGCGCACTTCGACGTTGTCGTTTTCGTCCTTGCCGACCGGCACGCTGTCGTGCGGCAGATTCGGCAGCGACAGCATCAGCTGCTGCAGCTGGGCCTGGATGTCGTCCAGGCGCGCCGCCGATTCCTTCAGCGTGTCGCCGATACCGCCGACCTCGGCCATCAGCGCCGATGCGTCCTCGCCCTTGCCCTTGGCCATGCCGATCTGCTTGGACAGCGTGTTGCGGCGGGCCTGCAGTTCCTCGGTGCGGGTCTGCAGTTGCTTGCGCTCGCTTTCGAGCGCCTGGAAGGCGCCCAGGTCGAGTTGGAATCCGCGCGTGGCGAGGCGTTGCGCCACGGCGTCGAGGTCTTTGCGGAGCAGCTGGATGTCGAGCATGTTTGCGGGAAAAGCGTGCGGTCGGAGCGATCGGAGCGATCGGGATGCGGCAGGCATGCCGCCGAACCGCACATTTTACTGCACCGCGACAGGAGCCGGCCGCAGTACCGGCCTGCGGCTCGCGGCCCGCGGGCCACGACCGCGCTAGCCGTCTGCCTCGTCCGCCTTGCCGCCCTTGCCCGCCACCTGGCTCTTCTGGCGCCGGTGCCAGGCGTCGTCGAGCTCGCGCAGATGGCGCAGCTTGTCCGAGATCTTGCCCTCCAGGCCGCGCGGCGTGGGCTGGTACCAGCCCTGCGCCTTCAGGTCGTCGGGGAAATAGTGCTCGCCGGCGGCATAGGCCTCGGGCTCGTCGTGCGCGTAGCGGTAGGCATGCCCGTAGCCCAGCTCCTTCATCAGCTTGGTCGGCGCATTGCGCAGATGGACCGGCACCGCGCGCGACTTGTCCTTGGCGACGAAGGCGCGCGCGGCGTTGTAGGCGTTGTAGCCGGCGTTCGACTTGGGCGCGACCGCCAGATAGATCAGCGCCTGCGCCAGCGCCAGTTCACCCTCGGGCGATCCCAGGCGCTCGTAGGTCTCGGCCGCGTCCAGCGTCATGCGTGCCGCGCGCGGATCGGCCAGGCCGATGTCCTCCCACGCCATCCGCACGATGCGGCGGGCCAGGTAGCGCGGATCGGCGCCGCCGTCGAGCATGCGGCAGAACCAGTACAGCGCGGCGTCGGGATCGGAGCCCCGCACCGACTTGTGCAGCGCGCTGATCTGGTCGTAGAACGCATCGCCGCCCTTGTCGAAGCGGCGCAGGTTCTCCGACAGCGCGCTGCCGAGCAGCGCCTTGTCGATCGTCTGTGCGCCGGCGGTACGCGCGGCCCGCGCGACGATCTCGATATTGTTCAGCAGCTTGCGGCCATCGCCGTCGGCGGACGACACGATCAGCTGCAGCGCCTCGTCGTCCCACGCCACGCCGCCCAGCGCCTCGCTGGCGCGCAGTGCGAGCTGGCGCAGCTCCGCGTCGTCCAGGCTCTTGAGCACATAGACCGCGGCCCGCGACAGCAACGCGCCATTGACCTCGAACGACGGGTTCTCCGTGGTCGCGCCGATGAAGGTGAACAGGCCGCTTTCCACATGCGGCAGGAAGGCATCCTGCTGGCTCTTGTTGAAGCGGTGGACCTCGTCGACGAACACCAGCGTGCGGCGCCCGTGCGCGCGGTATTGCTCGGCGCGCTCGACCGCCTCGCGGATGTCCTTGACGCCCGACAGCACCGCCGACAGCGCGATGAACTCGGCATCGAAGGCATCGGCCATCAGGCGGGCCAGCGTGGTCTTGCCGACCCCGGGCGGCCCCCACAGGATCATCGAATGCGGCTCGCCCGATTCGAAGGCCACGCGCAGCGGCTTGCCCGGGCCGAGCAGGTGCTGCTGGCCAATGACCTCGTCGATATTGCGCGGGCGCAGCCGTTCGGCCAGCGGTTGTCGGGAAGCGTCGGAGGGTTCGGAAAACAGCGAGTCCGGCACGGTGGTCAGGGCTTGGGTTTCAGTGCGGGCGGCGCGCGGGTTGCGGTACAGATGTCCGTGCAGGTCGGCGCAGGTGTCGGTGCAGGTGTCGGTGCTCGTCACCAAGGCACGTCACCAGGCACGTCTCCGGGCACGGCTCTGTGCGGGCCGCGCGGCCAGCCAAAGCGCCAGTGTAGTGCATCCGTACGCAACGCCGCCTGGCAGCGCCGAGGCCGGCGCCGCTAGCGCGGAAATGCCACCACGTCGTCGACCTCGACCCGGATGCCGATCCAGTCGCCGACGCCGTGGTCGTGGTGCGACGGCGCCAGCGACAGCACCCTGCCGCCGCTGGCCAGCCGCAGCGTGTAGAGGATCTCGGCGCCGCGGAAGGCCTTGTGCAGGATCTGCGCGCGCAGCGCGCTGGCATCGTCGTGCAGGATGTCGTCGGGGCGGATCAGCACATCGACCTCGGCCACGCCGGGCGCCACGGCGAGGCCATCGCGGCTATGCAGGGTCCCGAGTTCGCAATCGAGTTGCCCCGGCGCGGTCACGCGGGCGGGCATCAGCACGCCCTGCCCGATGAAATCGCCGACGAAGCGCGTGGCGGGCTTGTGATAGAGCTGGTGCGCCGTGCCCCACTGCTCGATCGCGCCGGCATGCATCACGCCGATCTCGTCGGCCATCGCGAAGGCTTCGAGCTGGTCGTGCGTGACCAGGATCGCCGTCGCGCCCTGGGCCTTCAGGATCGCGCGCACCTCCAGGCTCAGGCGCTCGCGCAGGTCCACGTCCAGATTGGAGAACGGCTCGTCGAGCAGCAGCAGCTCCGGGCGCGGTGCCAGCGCGCGGGCCAGCGCCACGCGCTGCTGCTGGCCGCCGGACAGCTCGTGCGGAAAGCGCGCGCCGGCGCCGGCCAGGCCGACCAGCTCCAGCACATCGGCGACGCGCTCTTTCCTGGCCTGCCGGCTCTCCCGATGCAATCCAAAGGCGATGTTGTCGGCGACGCTCAGATGCGGAAACAGCGCGTAGTCCTGGAACACCATGCCGACGCGCCGCCGTTCGGGCGGCACCGCCACGCCCGGCGCCGAAACCAGCTGTCCGTCCAGCACGATCCGTCCGGCACGCAGCGGCTCGAAGCCGGCGATGGCACGCAGCACGGTGGTCTTGCCGCAGCCGCTGGGGCCGAGCAGGCAGCCGATGCTGCCGCGCGCCAGCGAGAACGACAGGTCGTCGATGACGATCTGGCTGTCGAAGCCGTGGCGGATGTGCTCGACCTCCA
>NZ_JCBAJO010000155.1:0-11376 GCF_059772245.1 Cupriavidus sp. R6-3 | reverse complement strand
CCCCCTTCGCTCGGCTTTGCCTTTTGTGGCCCTAGCGCGTATAATGCGAGTCTATTCAAAAAGTCATCCTCCAGGGGATGGGCGAATGATGGGCGTTCCGCCCATTTTTTTTTGGTTCGTCCGATCGTCCGAACACGCGGAAAATCGCGATGTGGGGCTCCGCCGGAGATGACGGCAGGCAGCCGGCCATTCGCCGCGGCCTTGCCCGGTAGTTTGATGGCCATTTTTCGGAACGACAGTGCATCTGGCAGATTTGATCGAAACCACACTGACCGGCATGGGGTATGAGCTGGTCGAACTTGAACGCGCCCCAGGCGGGTTGCTGCGCGTCTATATCGATCAACCTGACACCGGCATTGCCATCGAGGATTGCGAGAAGGTCAGCCGCCAGCTGACCCACGTGCTGACCGTCGAGAACGTCGATTACGAACGGCTCGAGGTCTCCTCTCCGGGACTGGATCGTCCGCTTAAGAAACTGGCCGACTATGTTCGCTTTGCCGGCGAGGAGGCGCGCGTGACGCTGCGCCTGCCGATCGACGGCCGCAAGAACTTCGTCGGCATCCTGCAGCCGCCCACCGGGGAGCCCGGCGCCGAGAAGATCGGCCTGGAATTCGAGGGCAAGGATGGCCCCGCGCTGCTGGAATTTACCGTATCCGATGTCGACAAGGCGCGCCTGGTGCCGGTAATCGACTTCAAAGGAAATCAGAGAAAAGGGAACAAGCAATGAGCCGCGAAGTTCTGTTGCTCGTCGATGCGCTTGCGCGCGAGAAGAACGTCGACAAGGATGTGGTATTCGGTGCGCTCGAAGCGGCTCTCGCTTCGGCCACCAAGAAGCGTTTCGAGGAAGACGTCGATATCCGTGTGCACATCGATCGGGAATCCGGCGAGCACGAGACTTTCCGCCGCTGGCTGGTGGTGCCCGACGAGCAGGGCCTGCAGGAGCCGGACAAGCAGATCCTGCTGTTTGAAGCCCGCGAGCAGGACCCCAATATGGAACTCGGCGATTTCGTCGAGGAACAGATCGAGTCGGTCGAGTTCGGCCGCATCGGCGCGCAGGCCGCCAAGCAGGTGATCCTGCAGAAGATCCGCGACGCCGAGCGCGAGCAGATCCTGAACGATTACCTGGAACGCGGCGAAAAGATCATGACCGGCACGGTCAAGCGCGCCGACAAGAAGGGCCTGATCGTCGAGTCCGGCCGCGTCGAGGCGTTGCTGGGCCGCGACCAGATCATTCCGAAGGAAAATCTGCGTACCGGCGACCGCGTTCGAGCGTATATCCTGAATGTGGACCGCACCGCGCGCGGCCCGCAGATCGAGCTGTCGCGCACCTCGCCGCAGTTCCTGATCAAGCTCTTCGAGAACGAAGTGCCCGAGATGGAACAGGGCCTGCTGGAGATCAAGGCGGCCGCCCGCGACCCGGGCGTGCGCGCGAAGATCGCGGTGGTGGCGCACGACAAGCGCATCGATCCGATCGGCACCTGCGTCGGCGTGCGCGGTACCCGCGTCACCGCGGTGCGCAACGAGATCGGCGGCGAAGCGGTCGACATCGTGCTGTGGTCGGAAGACCCGGCGCAGTTCGTGATCGGCGCGCTGGCGCCCGCGCAAGTGCAGTCGATCGTCGTCGATGAAGAGAAGCACAGCATGGATGTCGTGGTCGACGAGGAAAACCTCGCCGTCGCGATCGGCCGCAGCGGACAGAACGTGCGCCTGGCGTCCGAACTGACCGGCTGGCAGATCAACATCATGACGCAGGAAGAATCGGCGCAGAAGCAGGCCGAGGAAAGCGAAGTGGTGCGGCGCCTGTTCATGTCCAAGCTGGACGTGGACCAGGAAGTGGCCGACATCCTGATCGAGGAAGGCTTCTCCTCGCTCGAGGAAGTCGCCTACGTGCCGATCAGCGAGATGATGGAGATCGAGGCCTTCGACGAGGACACCGTCAACGAGCTGCGCAATCGCGCCCGCGATGCGCTGCTGACGATGGAGCTGGCTCGCGAAGAGAAGGTCGAGTCGGTGTCGCAGGATCTGCGCTCGCTGGACGGCCTGACGCCGGAGCTGATCGGCAAGCTCGCCGAAGGCGATATCCACACGCGTGACGACCTTGCCGAACTGGCGGTCGACGAACTGGTCGAGATGACCGGGGTCAGCGAAGAAGAAGCCAAAGCGCTGATCATGAAAGCACGGGAACACTGGTTCAACTGAGGGACACGTTCGCATAGAGCGCGCTTTCCGCACAAGACTGTCCCGACGTAGAAACCGAGCATTGAAAGGGTTTGAATGGCAAGCACAACAGTTGCCCAACTGGCCGCAGAACTGAGTCGCAGCGCAGCTGCCCTGCTGGAACAATTGCAGGCAGCTGGGGTGGGCAAGTCCAAGCCTGAGGACGTGGTCACCGAGACCGACAAGGCCAGGTTGCTGGACTACCTGAAGCGTTCGCACGGTCAGGCCGATGACGGCTCGCGCAAGAAGATCACGCTGACCAAGCGCGAAACCTCGGAGATCCGCCAGGCGGATGCGACCGGGAAGACGCGCACGGTGCAGGTCGAGGTGCGCAAGAAGCGCGTGCTGATCAAGCGCGACGAGTCGCCCGCCGATGGCGCGGCCGACGGCCAGGAAGTTTCCGAGCCGGTGGTCGACCAGGCCGAGCTGGCGCGCCGCGCCGAAGAGGAACGCCGCCAGGCCGAATTGCTGGCGCGCCAGGAAGCCGAGCTGAAGGCCCGCCAGGAGGCGGCCGAACGCGAGGAGGCCGAGCGCCGCGCACGCCAGGAAGCGCTGGAGGCAGAGGAACGCCGCCAGGCCGAGCTGGCCGCCCGCAAGGCCGAGGAAGAGGCCGCGGCAACGCGCGCCGCGAGCGAGGCCAACGAGGATTCGGACCGCAAGAAGGCCGAGGACGACAAGACGCGCCTGGCGGCCGAACGCGCCGCCGCGCAGAAGGCCGCCGACGATGCCAAGGCCGCCGCCGACAAGGTGCGCGCCGAGCAGGATGCGGCCCGCAAGCGCCGCGAGGCCGCCGAGGCCGAGGCCCGCGCGATCCAGCAGATGCTCAATGCGCCGGCGCGCGTGCTGAAGGCACCGTCCGAGCGCAAGGCCGAGGAAAAGAAGGCCGAGCAGAGCGGCACGCTGCACAAGCCGGTCAAGCCGGCCGGCACGGTCGAGGCCAAGAAGGACGAGAAGAAGCCCGCGGTGGCTACCACGACGGTCGACAAGAAGACCGGCAAGGTGGTCAAGGGCTCCTCGACCTGGCAGGACGAAGGTTCGCGCAAGAAGGGCGGTGGCCTGAAGACCCGCGGCGATTCGTCGGGCGGTGTCGGCGGCTGGCGCGGTGGCCCGCGTGGCCGTGGCGGCAAGCATCAGCAGGACGATCGCAGCGGCTTCCAGGCCCCGATGGAGCCGGTGGTGCGCGAGGTCCATGTGCCCGAGACCATCTCGGTCGCGGACCTGGCCCACAAGATGGCCGTCAAGGCCTCCGAGGTCATCAAGCAGATGATGAAGCTCGGCCAGATGGTGACCATCAACCAGGTGCTGGACCAGGAGACCGCGATGATCGTGGTCGAGGAAATGGGCCACAAGGCGCTGGCGGCCAAGCTGGACGATCCGGAAGCGCTGCTGATCGAAGGCGGCGAGGACCAGTCGGACGCCGAGCAGCTGCCGCGTCCGCCGGTCGTCACCGTGATGGGTCACGTCGACCACGGCAAGACCTCGCTGCTGGACTACATCCGCCGCACCAAGGTCGCGGCCGGCGAAGCGGGCGGCATTACGCAGCATATCGGTGCCTACCATGTGGAAACCGACCGCGGCGTGATCACCTTCCTCGATACGCCGGGCCACGAGGCCTTCACGGCGATGCGTGCGCGCGGTGCCAAGGCGACCGATATCGTGATCCTGGTGGTGGCCGCCGATGACGGCGTGATGCCGCAGACCAAGGAGGCGATCGCCCACGCCAAGGCGGCCGGCGTGCCGATCGTGGTGGCGATCAACAAGGTCGACAAGCCCGAAGCCAACCCGGACCGCGTCAAGCAGGAACTGGTGGCCGAGCAGGTCGTGCCGGAAGAGTACGGCGGCGATTCGCCGTTCGTGCCGGTGTCGGCCAAGACCGGCCAGGGCGTCGAAGAGCTGCTGGAACAGGTGTCGCTGCAGGCCGAAATCCTGGAGCTGAAGGCACCGGTGGACGCGCCGGCCAAGGGCCTGGTCGTCGAAGCGCAGCTGGACAAGGGCAAGGGCCCGGTGGCGACCGTGCTGGTCAGCAGCGGCACGCTCAAGCGCGGCGACGTCGTGCTGGCGGGCAGCGCCTACGGCCGTGTCCGCGCGATGCTCGACGAGAACGGCAAGCCGACCAAGGAAGCCGGCCCCTCGATTCCGGTCGAGATCCAGGGCCTGTCCGAAGTGCCGGCGGCCGGCGAGGAAGTGCTGGTGCTGCCCGACGAGCGCAAGGCGCGCGAAATCGCGCTGTTCCGCCAGGGCAAGTTCCGCGACGTCAAGCTGGCCAAGCAGCAGGCGGCCAAGCTCGAGACCATGCTGGAGCAGATGACGGAAGGCGAAGTGCAGACGCTGCCGCTGATCGTCAAGGCCGACGTGCAGGGTTCGCAGGAAGCGCTGGTGCAATCGCTGCAGAAGCTGTCGACCGACGAAGTGCGCGTGCAGATCGTGCACGGCGCGGTGGGCGGCATCACCGAGTCCGACGTCAACCTGGCCACGGCCTCGAAGGCGGTCATCATCGGCTTCAACGTGCGTGCCGACGCCGGTGCGCGCAAGCTGGCCGAGAACAACGGCATCGACATCCGCTACTACAACATCATTTACGATGCGGTAGACGAGATCAAGGCGGCGATGTCGGGCATGCTGGCGCCGGAGAAGCGCGAAGTGACGATCGGCCAGGTCGAGGTGCGCCAGGTGTTCCGCGTGCCGAAGATCGGCGCGGTGGCCGGCTGTATGGTCACCGACGGTCTGGTCAAGCGGGGCGCCTTCGTGCGCGTGCTGCGCAACAACGTCGTGGTGTTCTCGGGCGAGCTCGATTCGCTCAAGCGCTTCAAGGACGATGTCAAGGAAGTCAAGCAGGGCTTCGAGTGCGGTCTGTCGATCAAGAACTTCAACGACGTTCAGGAAGGCGACCAGCTCGAAGTGTATGAAATCACCGAGGTCGCGCGCACGCTGTAAGGCGGCGCGCCGCGGCGGCGAACCTTCACCGGTTTGCCGCCGCCGGCCCATCCACGCCGTCGGACCCATCGCCTTCGCTGGCGACGCCGCTGGCAAAGTCGTATCGCATGGCCAAAAAAGGCAATATCTCTTCCCGTAATCTGCGCCTGTCCGATCAGATCCAGAAGGATCTGGCCGAGATGATCCAGCGCGAGCTGCGCGACCCGCGCCTGGGCCTGGTGACGCTGCAGTCGGTGGCGCTGACCCCGGACTACGCGCACGCCAAGGTCCACTTCACGGTGCTGGGCGCCGAACCCGCCGATGCCGAGGCGATCCTCAACGAGAAGGCCGGCTACCTCCATTCGCTGCTGTTCAAGCGGCTCCATATCCATACCGTGCCGACGCTGCGCTTCGTGCACGATACCTCGGTCGAACATGCGATCGAGATGTCGAAGCTGATCGACCAGGCCAACGCCACACGGGCCAAGGACGAGTAGTCCGTGGCGCCGGCGCGTCCTGCGTCGTCGCCTCTCCCGAGCCGCGCAGCCGGGTGGCACGCCGATATGGCAGGCGCGCCGATATGGCAAGCGCATTGCCGCCACCGCTTCCACCGCTCTCGCCGCCGCTCCCGCCGTTTCATTCCCCATGACCGATACCACCGCTCCACGTCCGCCTCGGCTGCCGCGCCGCGACGTGCATGGCGTGCTGCTGCTCGACAAGCCGCTCGGGCTGTCGTCCAACGATGCGCTGATCCGCGCCAAGCGGCTGCTGCGCGCGAACAAGGCCGGCCATACCGGCACGCTCGATCCGCTGGCGACCGGGCTGCTGCCGCTGTGCTTCGGCGAGGCGACCAAGTTTTCGCAGGATCTGCTCGATGCCGACAAGACCTATGAGGCAACGGTGCGACTGGGGCAGCGCACCTCGACCGGCGATGCCGAAGGCGAGGTGATCGCCGAACGTCCGGTCAGCTGCGATGCCGCGGCGCTGAACCAGGCGCTGGTGCGTTTCGTCGGCCCGATCGAGCAGGTGCCGCCGATGCATTCGGCGCTGAAGAAGGATGGCCGGCCGCTGTACGAATACGCGCGCGCGGGCCAGACGGTCGAGCGCGCTGCGCGCAGCGTGACGATCCACGAGATCGCCTTGCTGAGCTGCGAACTGCCTGGGGCGCCCGTGTTCGCGATGCGCGTGACCTGCAGCAAGGGGACGTACATCCGGACGCTGGCCGAGGACATTGGCGAGGCGCTGGGCTGTGGCGCGCATTTGACCGCGCTGCGGCGCACCGCGGTCGGCGATCTGACGCTGGACGGCGCGGTCACGCTGGAGCAGCTCGGCGAGCAGGACGACGCGGCGCGTCCGGCCCTGCTGGCGCCGGTGGACGCGCTGCTGCAGCGCTGCGCGCCGGTGACGCTCGACGCCGCGGCGACGCAGCGCTTCCTGCAGGGCCAACGCATCGCCGGACGCGATCTGCCTGCGGCGGTATTCAAGGGTGCGGGATTGCGTGAAGACGCGCTGGCGCGCGTCTATGGCGGCGAGCCGGCGCGGCTGCTGGGCGTGGCCAGATGGCGCCAGGGTGCGCTGCGGCCGGAGCGGTTGGTGCGATTGAACGCGCCCGACTGACGACCGCCCGGGATTCCCTCTGCCCGACCCTCTGCCGCGCGCGGGAGAGGGGGAACACCTGGAGAGGAGGGGACGCAGGAGGTTTGCGCCCCTCTCCCGCATGCGGGAGAGGGGCGGGAGAGGGGCGGGGGAGAGGGCATGCAGCGGTCGCCGTTCTGCCGAGCCTGAGCGCCCGATCAACGCCTCATCGATGCGCCTTCAATGCGCCCTCAGTGCGCCCTCAATGCGCCCCCATGGCATCCGCGGACCCGCCGCCACCGCCCTTGGGCTTCGTCAGCCAGACGAACACGATCAGCCCGAAGAACATCACCCCCGAAATCCAGAAGATATCGTTGGCGCCCAGCATCGACGCCTGCTGCGAGATGGTGCGCTCGATCACGCCGACCGCCTGCATATGGCTCATGCCCTGCTGCATCAGGTGCTCGACCTGGGCGTTGTAGATCGGGTTGTAGGGATTGACCTGTTCCACCAGGTGCGCATGGTGCATCGCCGAGCGGTTCTCCCACACGGTGGTCGACACCGAGGCACCGATCGCGCCGAAGGTGATCCGCACGAAGTTCGACAGGCCCGAGGCCGCCGGAATCTTGTCGGGCGGCTGTCCCGACAGGATGATCGACGTCAGCGGGATGAAGAACATCGCCATCGCCGCGCCCTGGATCAGCGTCGGGATCATCAGCGTGGTGGTGTCCACGTCGATCGTGAACCGCGAACGCATCAGGCTGACGATGCCGAATGTGATGAACGCCGCCGTGGCGACCCAGCGCGGGTCCATCTTCGGCAGATTGCGCCCGATCACCGGCGACAGCAGGATCGCGAAGAAGCCCACCGGCGCCATCACGATGCCGGCATCGGTCGCGGTATACCCGACGATCGTCTGCAGCCATAGCGGCAGGATCACCAGATTGCCGAAGAACAGCCCGTAGGCGACCGAGATCGCCACCACGCCCGCGCTGAAGTTGCGGCCGTTGAACAGGCTGATATCGACGATCGGATGCTTCTCGTAGCGCTCCCACGCCAGGAAGAACAGGAAGCCCACCACCGCGACCACCGTCAGGGTGACGATCTCGGTCGAATGGAACCAGTCGAGCTCCTTGCCCTTGTCCAGCATCAGCTGCATCGAACCGACCCAGATCACCAGCAGCGCCAGGCCGATGGTGTCGATCGGCAGCACCCGCGTCGGCGTTTCGCGCTCGCGATAGATCGCCCAGGTCGCATACGCGGCCAGGATGCCCACCGGGATGTTGATGTAGAAGATCCACGGCCACGTCATGTTGTCCGAGATCCAGCCGCCCAGCAGCGGGCCCATGATCGGCGCGACCAGCGTGGTCATGCCCCATAGCGCCAGCGCCATCGTGCTCTTGTGCGGCGGATAGCTCGACAGCAACAGCGACTGCGACAGCGGGATCATCGGCCCGGCCACCGCGCCCTGCAGGATCCGCGCGGCCAGCAGCACCTCCAGGTTGGGCGCCACGCCGCACAGCCACGACGACAGCACGAACAGCAGGATCGACGTGACGAACAGCCGCACCGCGCCGAAGCGCGTGGTCAGCCAGCCGGTCAGCGGCACCGAGATCGCGTTGGCGACCGCGAACGAGGTGATGACCCAGGTGCCCTGGTTCGGCGACACGCCCAGGTCGCCGGAGATCGCGGGAATCGACACGTTGGCGATCGACGAGTCGAGCACGTTCATGAACGTGGCCAGCGACAGCGCGATCGTGCCGACGATCAGCTTGGCGCCCGACAGCGGTTCCTGGTGCGCGGGGCGCGCAGGGGCCGCTGGCGATGTGGGCGCGGGTTCGGCGCCCTCGCGGGCGGTCAGGGTATCGGCCATGATCAGGCGTGCGTGGTCGCTTTCTTGGCGGTTGTCGCGGAACTGGCCGTCGACGCGCGGGCCGCCGAGGCCGGCGCCGCCGGCTCGGCGCCCTGGCGGCCGCTGTTGGTCGCGATGATGCGCGCGATCAGCGCATCGGCGTCGTGGCCGACCTTGTCATAGACGTCCGTCTGCATCGGCTTGCTGGCGGTGGTGGTCGTCATCGCCGCGCCTTCGGTCTTGCGCACGTCGACAGTGACGTTCATCGACAGGCCGATGCGCAGCGGATGGTCCTTCAGCTGTTGCGGATCGAGCGCGATGCGCACCGGCAGGCGCTGCACCACCTTGATCCAGTTGCCGGTGGCGTTCTGCGCCGGCAGCAGCGAGAACGCCGAGCCGGTGCCGGCCGAGAAGCCGGCCACCTTGCCGTGGTATTCGACGTCGGAGCCGTAGACGTCCGCATGCAGCGTGACCGGCTGGCCGATCCGCATATGCGTGATCTGGACTTCCTTGAAGTTGGCGTCGACCCAGACCTGGTCGAGCGGCACCACCGCCATCAGCGGCGCGCCGGCGGCCACCCGCTGGCCGACCTGCACCGAGCGCTTGGCGACATAGCCGGTCACCGGCGCCGGCAGCTGCGAGCGCGCGTAGTTCAGGTAGGCGGCGCGCACGTTGGCCGCGGCGCGCTGCACGTTGGGGTGCTTCTCGACGGTGGTCTGGTCGGTCAGCGCCTTGTTCGACGCGAGCTGCTCGCGCGCGGCCTGCAGCGCCGATTCGGCGGCCTGCAGCGTGGTGCGCGCATGGGCCAGTTCTTCGGAGGAAACCGCGCCCGAGCCGGCGATGGCCTGGCGGCGCTTCAGGTCTTCGCGGGCCCGCGCGACATCGGCCTGGCGCAGCGCCACGTTGGCCGCCAGCGAGCCGTTGTTGACGTACAGCGTGCGCACCTCGCGCACCGCCTGTGCCAGCTGTGCCTCGGCCTGGGCCAGCGCGACCTCGCTGTCGGCGCGGTCGAGCTGGATCAGCGGCTGGCCGGCGTTGACCAACTGCGTGTCGTCGGCGCCAATGCCCACCACCGTGCCCGGCACCAGCGGGGTCACCTGGACCACGTTGCCCGCCACGTAGGCGTCGTCGGTGCTTTCGAAATGCCGGGCATACAGGGCCCAGTAGCCGCCGTAGGCCAGGCCCGCGACCACCACCGCGGCGGTCAGCGAGAGCAGCAGGCGCTTGCGCTTGCCGTTGTTGTTGTCGGAGGGTTGCGTGCGGGTGGCCGCGTTCTGGTTCTGTTGTTGGTCGCTCATGATGTCGGTCGCTTGATGTCGGTCGCTTGAACGGTTCGGCGTTGTCGTTGTTCTTCGCTGTCGTGTTGTGGCGGGGTGGTGGGGCGCGTCAGCCGTGCGCCGCGGCGCGGCGCGGCGTGGGTGCGGCCGTGGTCGTGGCCGTGGCCGGCTTTCCAGCCTGTGCCGGCTCCGGATCGGCGGACTCGCCGGGCTCCTGGTAACCGCCACCCAGCGCCTTGACAAGCGCCATCTGCAGATCCAGCCGGCGCGCCTGCAGATCGGTGGCCAGGCGCCGCTGCTGCAGCACGTTGCTCTCGGCGTTCAGCACGGTCAGCTGCGTGCCCAGGCCCGCCTTGTAGCGCGTGGTCGCCAGCGCATAGGCATGCTCGGCAAGCTCCAGCGCCTCGCGTTGCGTCTGGATCTGCTGATCGACGCTGCGGATGCTGGTCACCGTATCGGCGGTCTCGCGCAGCGCATCGACCAGCGTCTGGTTGTAGTTGGCCACCGCCAGGTCGTATTGCGCGTGCTTGCCCTTCAGGTTCGCGCGCAGCCGTCCGCCTTCGAAGATCGGCAGGCGCACCGCCGGACCGAAGCCGAACTGGCGGCTGATGCCGAGCAGCAGGTTGGACGGATCGAGCGAGGCCAGGCCCGCGAAGGCGCTCAGCGTGACATTGGGCAGGAACTCCGCGCGCGCGACCTCGATGTCCTTCGACGAGGCCTCGACGCGCCAGCGCGCCGCGACCAGATCGGGCCGGCGGCCGAGCAGGTCGATCGCCAGGTTGTCCGGCAGCGTCGGCGTGGCATGCGCCAGCAGCGTCGGCCGCTGGATGGCCAGGCCCCGGTCCGGACCCTTGCCGAGCAGCGCCGCGATCTGGTTGCGCGCCAGCGCGATCTCTTCGTCGATGCGCTGCAGATCGGTGCGGGCCGACGCCACCGTGGCGCGGGCCTGCGTGGTTTCCACCTGCGTGTCGAGCCCGGCCGACAGGCGCTGGCGCGACAGCTCGGTCAGGTCGCCGCGCTGGGCGATGGCGCGCTCGGCCACATCGCGCTGCGCGAACAGCGCGGCCAGCCGCGCGTAGTTGCGCGCCACCGCGGTGGTAAGCAGCAGCCGCGAAGCCTGGCTTTCGGCTTCGGCGGCACGGTCGTCGGACAGCGCCGCTTCCAGCGCCGAGCGGTTCTTGCCCCAGAAGTCGAGGTCGTAGGACAGGCCGGCCTGCAGCCGCGACAGGTTCTGCCACGAGCCGGCACGCGGCGTGCCTTCGTACAGATCGGTCTCGGAGAAGCGCTGGCGCGACAGCGAGGCGTCCAGATCCAGATGCGGATACAGCGCGCTGCGCGTGGCGTCGGCCATCGCGCGCGAGGCTTGCACCCGGGCGAGGGCCGCCTGCAGGTTGGGGCTGTTCTGCACGGCCTCGTCGACCAGCGCGCGCAGTTGCGGATCGCCGAACTGGTCGACCCAGTCCTGCGACGGCCACTGGCCATGCTGGCCCGGCAGCGTCTGCGCGGTGGCCAGCTGCGCGGGCTCGGTCATGACCTGGGTGG
>NZ_JCBAJO010000154.1:0-11529 GCF_059772245.1 Cupriavidus sp. R6-3 | reverse complement strand
CACGCCCAGCGCGGCGGCGAGCTTGTCGCGGTCGATGCGGATGCCGCGGCGTTCGGCCGCGTCGCTCATATTGAGCACCACCACCATCGGCAGGCCGAGGCGGCGCAGTTCCAGCACGAAACGCAGGTGCAGCCGCAGATTCGTGGCATCGACCACCGACACCAGCAGGTCGGGCACAGCCTCGCCGGGGCGGTTGCCCATGCAGACGTCGCGCGTGATGGCTTCGTCCAGGCTGGTCGCGTGCAGGCTGTAGGCGCCCGGCAGATCGAGGATGCGGACCTGCCGGCCGGACGGCGCGACGAAATAGCCTTCCTTGCGCTCGACCGTGACGCCGGCGTAGTTGGCCACCTTCTGGCGGCTGCCGGTCAGCCGGTTGAACAGCGCGGTCTTACCGCAATTGGGGTTGCCGACCAGCGCGACGCGCAGCGGCGCCTGCGCGGTGGCGGCGGAAGCGGGAGTGGCGGGAGAAGTAGCGACGGACATGGCGTAATTCGAATCGGTCCGCTTCATGCGGTACCGGCTGTATCGGCGGTATTGCCTGCAGCAGCCGTATTGCTCGCAGCGGCCGTATTGCTCGCAGCGGCCGGATAGGCGGTGCGGGCGCCCTCGGGCTGCACCGTCACGCGGGCGGCTTCGGCGCGGCGCAGCGCGAAGCGCGTGCTGCCGACCTGGGCGACCAGCGGGTCCTTGCCGAACGGGCCGAAGGTAATGATCTGCACGGCCTCGCCGGGCACGAAGCCGAGTTCGCGCAGGCGTCGGGCGATGGGATCGTTCGGGGTGCTGTCGTCGACCGACAGTACGATGGCCGCGGTGCGCCGCGGCAATTCTGACAAGCGCATGTGCTTTGGTCCCGCGGGCGGGTTGCCGGCGTGGCGCCGGTACTACCTGACCGCTTGCTTAGTGATGAATCAGCGGGCGTAGATGAGAATCGTTTGCATTGTACTGCATTCACTCCGGCTCGATGTGCCGTACTGGCGTGGGGTGCCGCTCGGCGTGCCGCCTGACGTACCGCAATGTGCCCTGTGGCATCGTGGGGTGCCGGAAGGACAGCGGCCCGGCCACCGACGCCCCGGTAAAGGCTGCGGTGGCCGGGCCGATGCCTGGCTGCGGTGCGTCGGTCCGAGCGCGTTACCCTAGCCACCCAGATACGCGTTGCGCACCTGATCGTTGGCCAGCAGGTTCGCGCCGGTATCGGCCAGCACCACCTTGCCGGTTTCCAGCACATAGCCGCGGTCGGCCACCTGCAGCGCCTTGTTGGCGTTCTGCTCGACCAGGAACACCGTCACGCCGTCCTCGCGGATGGTGCGGATGATGTCGAAGATCTGCGCGATGATCATCGGCGCGAGACCCAGGGTCGGCTCGTCGAGCAGAAGCAGCCGCGGCCGGCTCATCAGCGCGCGGCCGATCGCCAGCATCTGCTGCTCGCCGCCGGACATGGTGCCGGCGCGCTGCGAGGCGCGCTGCTCCAGCCGCGGGAACAGCTTGAACACATGCTCGATGCCCGCCTCGATCTCGTCGCGCTTGGCGAAGAACGCGCCCATCTTCAGGTTCTCCAGCACGGTCAGGCTGGGGAACACGCGCCGGCCCTCGGGCGAGATCGCCATGCCCATGCGCATGATCTCGTGCGTCGAGCAGCCGGTGATGTCGCGGCCCTCGAACAGCACGCGCCCGCTGGACGCGCGCGGGCTGCCGCAGATGGTCATCATCAGCGTGGTCTTGCCCGCGCCGTTGCTGCCGATCAGCGTGACGATCTCACCCTGGTTGACCTCGATCGATACGCCACTCAACGCCTCGACGGCGCCGTAATGGGTATGGACCTGTTCCAGCTTCAGCATCAGTCCTCTCCCAGGTATGCCTTGATCACGCGCGGGTCGTTGCGCACGTCCTCGGGTTTGCCGATGGTGATCGGGCGGCCGTGCTCCATCACCAGGATGCGGTCGGACACGCCCATCACCAGGCTCATGTCATGCTCGATCAGCAGCACCGCGATGCCGAACTCGCGCCGCAGCTGGTCGATCAGCGTCTTGAGCTCGACCTTCTCCTGCGGGTTCAGGCCCGCGGCCGGTTCGTCCAGCATCAGCAGGCGCGGCTGCGTGATCATGCAGCGTGCGATCTCCAGCCGCCGCTGGTGGCCGTACGACAGCGTGCCGGCCTCGCGGTTGGCCACCGCGCGCAGGCCCATGCGGTCGAGCCATTCGGCGGCGCGCTCCAGCGCCTCGCGCTCGGCGCGGCGATAGGCCGGCGTGGCGAACAGCCCGTGCAGCAGCCCCGATTTGACGCGGCGATGCTGCGCCACCATCAGGTTCTCGACCACCGTCAGGTTCTTGAACAGCCGGATGTTCTGGAAGGTGCGGACCAGTCCCTGGCGCGCCACCATATGGCTCGGCAGGCCGGCGATGGGCCGGTCGTCCAGCATCACCTCGCCCGCGGTGGGCTTGTAGAAGCCGCCGACGCAATTGAACACCGTGGTCTTGCCCGCGCCGTTCGGCCCGATGATGGCGAACACCTCGTCGTTGCGGACGCTGAAATCGATGCCGTCCACCGCCAGCAGGCCGCCGAAGCGCATCTGCAGGCCGGACACTTTCAACAGTTCTGCGCTTTGTGCACTCATTGCGGCAACTCCACGTGCGGGCGGCTGGCGGGCAACAGGCCCTGCGGGCGCCACATCATCATCAGCACCATCACCAGGCCGAACAGCAGCATCCGGTATTCGGCGAAGCCGCGCGCGACCTCGGGCAGCACCGTCAGCAGGATCGCGGCGATGATCACGCCGAGTTGCGAGCCCATGCCGCCCAGCACCACCACGGCCAGGATCAGCGCCGACTCGATGAAGGTGAACGATTCGGGATTGACCAGGCCCTGGCGCGCGGCGAAGAACGCGCCGGCCAGGCCCGCGAAGGTCGCGCCCAGCGTGAAGGCCGACAGCTTGATGCGGGTCGGATTCAGGCCCAGCGAGCGGCAGGCGATCTCGTCCTCGCGCAGCGCCTCCCAGGCGCGGCCCATCGGCATGCGGATCAGCCGGCTGGTGACGAACAGCGTCAGTCCCACCAGCAACAGCGCGAGCAGGTACAGGAAGATCACCATGTGCTCGCCGCTGTAGTCCAGGCCGATCAGGTCGTGGAAGGTGCGGGCACCATCCTCGCCCGCGCTGCGGGTCATCGGGATGCCGAACACGGTCGGCTTCGGGATGCCATAGATGCCGTCCGGTCCGCCGGTCAGGCTGGTCAGGTTGTTCAGCAACTGGCGGATGATCTCGCCGAAGCCCAGCGTCACGATGGCCAGGTAGTCGCCGCGCAGGCGCAGCACCGGAAAGCCCAGCAGGAAGCCGAACAGCGCGGCCATGCCGGCCGAGATCGGCAGGCATTCCCAGAACGACAGCCCGAAGGCCTGGTTCAGCAGCGCATAGGTGTAGCCGCCCACCGCGTAGAAGCCGACATAGCCGAGGTCGAGCAGGCCGGCGAAGCCGACCACGATGTTCAGGCCCAGGCCGAGCATCACGTAGATCAGCGCCAGCGTGGCGACGTCGACCGCGCCGCGCGAGCCGAAGAACGGCCAGATCAGCCCGACCGCCAGCAGCACCCAGACCGCGGCGCGCTGCTGCCCCGGCGCGAGCGTGGGCAGCGCCGGCAGCTTGACCGCCGAGGTGGTGCGGTGGATCACCGGCTTGAACAGCTGGAACAGGAACACCGCGGCCACCGCGATCCACACCGGGCGCCAGTGCGGTTCGAGCACCACGCGATAGCCCTCGAGCTTGAGCTGCAGGCCGAGGATGGGGATCGTCAGGATGGCGGTCAGCACCGCCGCCGAGACGGCGTTCTTCAGCGATTGCGTCATCGAAATGGAGGAGTTCATGGCGCGGTCCTCAGACTTTTTCCACGTCCGGCTTGCCCAGCAGGCCGGTGGGACGGAACAGCAGGATCAGCACCAGCAGGCCGAACGCGACCACGTCCTTGTATTCGGCCGGCATGTAGCCCGAGGCGAAGGTCTCGGCCAGGCCCAGCAGCACGCCGCCGAGCATCGCGCCCGGAATGCTGCCGATGCCGCCGAGCACCGCGGCGGTGAAGGCCTTGATGCCGGCGACGAAGCCGATGAAGGGGTTCAGCTTGCCGATCGTCAGCCCGATCAGCACGCCGCCCGCGGCGGCCAGCATCGCGCCCAGCACGAAGGTGAACGAGATCACGCGGTTGGTGTCGATGCCCAGCAGATTGGCCATGCGCATGTCCTCGGCGCAGGCGCGGCAGGCGCGGCCCATGCGCGAGTGGCCGATGAACAGCGTCAGCGCGATCATCAGCACCAGCGTCACGCCGACGATCAGCAGGCGCGAATACGGCACGGTCACCGTGAAATCGCCGCCCATCTCGAGCTCGAGCGCGCCGCTGATCAGCACCGGCACCGACACGTCGCGCGCGCCCTGGCCGATCTGCACGTAGTTCTGCAGGAAGATCGACATGCCGATCGCGGAGATCAGGGGCACCAGACGCGGTCCGCCGCGCAGCGGCCGGTAGGCGACCCGCTCGACCGCGAAGCCGTACAGGCCGGTGACGATCACCGACACCAGCAGCGCGGCGCCCAGCACCAGCGGCAGCGGATAACCGGCGGCCACGCCGATCGCGGTCAGCGTCACCAGGCCCACATAGGCGCCGATCATGTAGATCTCGCCGTGGGCGAAATTGATCATGCCGATGATGCCGTAGACCATCGTGTAGCCGATGGCGATCAGCGCATAGATCGCACCCAGCGTCAGGCCGTTGACCAGCTGCTGGGTGAATTGGGGTAGGAATTCGTTCATGAGGTACGTCCCGTCTGTACAGCACGTCGGCCGGGTTCAGCCCGTTCGGGCCGCTTCGGTGAGGCCGGCGTGCCTGTCGCGGCGGGCCCTTCCCGCGCGGGGAAGGGCGCGATCGAAGCGGCCCGGCATATCAAAACGCCCCGTTCGGTGACGAACGGGGCGTTGGCACGGACCGCGCCGGCGATCAGTTGGCGGCCGTCTTGGTGGCGTCCTTGTGCCAGGTGAAGACGACGAACTTGAACGACTTGAGGTCGCCCTGCGCGTCGTATTCGACCTTGCCGATCGGGGTCTGGAAGGCGTTCTTGTGCATGTACGCCGCGACCTTGACCGGATCGGTGCTCTTGGCGCCCGCGATCGCGTCGGCGATGATCTTGACGCCCGCGTAGGCCGGCATCTGGAACGGACCGTTCGGATCGCGCTTCTTGTCGGCGAAGGCCTTGACCAGCGCCGCGTTGGCCGGGTCGGCCGAGAAGTCGGCCGGCAGCGTGACCAGCATGCCTTCCGAAGCCGGGCCGGCGATCGCGGTGACGTCCTTGTTGCCGACGCCTTCCGGTCCCATGAACGTCGCCTTGACGCCCTGCTCGCGCGCCTGGCGCAGCAGCAGGCCCATCTCGGGGTGATAGCCGCCGAAGTAGACGAAGTCCACGCCCTGCGACTTCAGCTTGGTGATCACGGCCGAGTAGTCCGAATCGCCGGCGTTGATGCCTTCGAACAGCACCACGGGGATCTTGGCCGCTTCCAGGTCCTTGCGCACCGAGGCGGCGATGCCCTGGCCGTACGACTGCTTGTCGTGCAGCACGGCGACCTTCTTGGGCTTGACCTTGCCGATGATGTACTGCGCGGCGGCCGGACCCTGCTGGTCGTCGCGGCCGATCGTGCGGAAGATCATCTTGCGCTTCTTGCCTTCGGTCAGCTGCGGCGCGGTGGCCGACGGCGTCACCATCACGACGCCTTCGTTCTCGTAGATGTCCGCGGCCGGAATGGTCGAGCCCGAGCAGACGTGGCCGATCACATAGCGGATGTTCTGGCTGACGATCTTGTTGGCGACGGCCACGGCCTGCTTCGGTTCGCAGGCGTCGTCCATCAGCACGACTTCGAGCTTGTTGCCGCCGGCGCCGCCGGCAGCGTTGATCTGCTCGATGGCGGTCAGCGCGCCCGCCTTGACCATGTCGCCGTACTGCGCGACCGAGCCGCTCATCGGGCCGGCGATGGCGATCTTGACGGTTTCCGCATGCGCGGCGGCACCCAGGGTGAGCAGCGCGGCGGCCAGAGAAAGGGAGGTAAGACGGGAATGCTTCATTGGGAGCTCCTCGATCGTGTTTGTTCGAATCATCCAGGCGCGGGCCTCGGACGTGCGCAAAATCGAAGAACTCCCCGGCGACTTGACAGGCTGGTCGGGGGCGCGCATGCACGACCGCGGCTCAGGCCTGAAAGGGCACTACTTGACCACGTTCTTGTTATTGCGCAGGCCAATCGCCCGCCTGCCCACCGCACCGATGAGGACCGGGTAAGTCCGTTCGGCGTCGGCCAGGTGGCGGCATTATAAGGTGAATCTTGGAGCGGCCTATGCGCGCTGCACCAATCCGAGGCTGTTGTGGCTTTCGCGGAACACTCGAACGCGCCGAGGCCCTTCCGATGGGGGGTAATGCGGTTTGGCGCGGGGTTCAGCGGCCGGTGGTCACCATGCCGCGCGTGGCCAGCGCGAGCGCGCCGTGCCGGGTGCCGCCACGCAGGCTCGACGAAATCTCCGCCGCGGCGTGCTGGACCATTTCCGCGAACGTGCGCAGCTTCTGCGGCTTGAAGCGCTCCGCCGGCCCGGACAGGCCGACCGCGGCGAAGACCTGGCCATGCCCGTCGACGATCGGCGCGGCCACGCCATGGACCGACTCGCGCCATTCGCCGCGATTGACCGCATAGCCCTGCCGCCGCACCTTGTCCATTTCCTGCAGGAAGCGCGCCGGCTCGACGATCGAATTGGCGGTGGCGCTCTCCAGCGCGGTCGACATCCGCTGCAGCACGGTCGGCGGCTGGAAAGCCAGCATTGCCTTGCCTGTCGCCACGCAGTGCGCCAGCGCGCGGCCGCCGATCTGGGTATAGGCGCGGACTGGATTGGGGCTGTCGATCTTGTGCACGTAGACGACCTCGCCGCGATCGAGCACCGACAGGTGGACGCTTTCGCCGCTGTCGTGCATCAGCCGTTCCATCCAGCCCTCGGCGTGGCGGCGCAGATCGAGCCGGCCCAGCACCGCCGAGCCCAGCTCCCACAGCTTGATCGACGCGCTGTAGGCCGCGGTGTCCTCGTCGCGGATCACATAGCGCAGCTCGGTCAGCGCCTGCAGCAGCCGATGGACATTGCTCTTGGCCATGCCGAGCCGGTTGGCGATCTCGGTCAGCCCCAGCGGCCGGTCGCTATGGGCCAGCAGTTCGACGATGCCGAGGCCTTTGATCAGGGTGTTGTTCATGGTTTGCTGTATTGCCTGGGCGCTTACGCGGGCAGCGGACGGGTCGTCCGCCCTGTTCTCAAATACGGAACCGTTGTCCCGTATTCCGGCACGTCCATATAATGCCTCGCATGCCCCGCCGCCCGCAAGACGGGCGCCGGCGTGCCTTTCCGCCAACCGGCGCCCTCCCACCGCTGCCACTGTCATGTCCGATCTGAACGAGAAGGATCTGCCGCTCGCCGGCGTCAAGGTATTGGAGTTCTGCACCGTTGCCGCCGGGCCGTTCTGCGGCATGCTGCTGGCCGACATGGGCGCCGACGTCGTCAAGATCGAACCCCCCGACGGCGATACGCTGCGGCAATGGCCGCCGATTTCGGCCGGCTTCTCGGAGAACTTTGCTTCGCTGAACCGCAACAAGCGCTCGGTGGTGCTGAACCTGAAGCAGCCGGAAGACGTGGCGCTGGCGCGCCAACTGATGCTCGAGGCCGACGTGGTGGTCGAGAACAACCGGCCCGGCGTGATGGACCGCCTGGGGCTGGGCTATGCGAGCCTGCGCGAAGACCATCCGGGGCTCGTCTACTGCTCGGTGTCGGCCTATGGCCAAAGCGGGCCGCGTGCGACCGAGGGCGGCTTCGACCTGACCATCCAGGCCGCCGCCGGCGTGATGAGCGTGACTGGCGAGCCGGACGGCGCGCCGGTCAAGTGCGGCGTGCCGCTGGCCGATTTTGCGTCCGGGCTGTACGGGGCCTTCGCCATCGCCAGCGCGCTGGCCCGCGTGCGCGCCGGCGGCGCCGGCATGCATATCGATGTGCCGATGTATGGCTGCACGCTGGGCATCGCGGCGCTGCAGACCAGCGAGTATTTCGGCACCGGCCGCAGCCCGGCCAAGCTGGGCTCGGCGCATCCGCGCAACGCGCCGTACCAGGCGTTCCAGGCCGCCGACGGCTACTTCGCGATCGCGGCCGGCAACCAGAAGCTGTGGCTCGAGGTCGTGCGCGTGGTCGAGATGCCCGAACTGGCCGAGGACCCGCGCTTTGCCACCACGCGCGATCGCGCCGCCAACCAGGTTGCGCTGAAGGACCTGCTGGAGCAGCGCTTTGCCCGCGCCGGCGTCGATCACTGGATCGCGGCCTTCCAGGCCGCCGGCGTGCCGCACGCGCGCATCAACGACTACGCCGCCGCGCTGCAGGATCCGCAGGTCGAACATATGGAGTGGGTGCGCCCGCTGACGCTGCCGAGCGGCGTGGCGACGCGGACCTTCGTCTCGCCGTTGCGGCTGGACGGCATGGGTCTGCCGGTGCGCCGGCCGCCGCCCGCGCTCGGCGAGCATACCGAGGCGGTTCGCGCCGCCCATGCCGGCGGCGCCGCGGAGCAGCAGCAGGGGCAAACGCAGGAACGAACGCAGGAACAAGCGCAGGAACGAACGCAGAAGCAAACGCAGGAGAAAACGCCATGAGTCGCACCATCGAACCGCTGCGGACCTTCGTTGCCGGCGTCACGTCGCTGATGGAAGGACCCAACCGCGACGAGGCGGCCTTGCTCGAAGGCACGCGGCCCCTGCTGCAGGCGCTGGTCGCCCGCGACGACTGGCTGCCCGACGAACTGGCGCAGCCGCATCCGACCTACTACCAGCAATACCTGCTGTACGGCGATCCGCTCGATCGCTTCTCGGTGGTCAGCTTCGTCTGGGGGCCGGGCCAGCAGACGCCTGTGCACGACCACACGGTGTGGGGCTGGATCGGCGTGCTGCGCGGGGCCGAGATCGACATCCGCTATCGCCGCGACGATCGAGGCATCCATCAGGACGGCGAGGAAACCCGGCTCGAGGCCGGGCAGGTGGCGGCGGTTTCGCCCTCGCTGGGCGACATCCACCGCGTGCGCAATGCCTTCGACGACCGCGTCTCGGTCAGCGTCCACCTGTACGGCGGCAATATCGGCCGCATTCGCCGCCATGTCTTCGATCCCGCGACCGGCGCGCCGAAGGAGTTCGTCTCCGGCTATGCCAACCGCTTCGCGCCGAATCTGTGGGCCGCTGCCGATGTCTGACGACGCATCGACCGTCGCCGCCACCGCGCAGCCGGCGCTGCTGGTCGACCGGCAAGGCGATATCACGCGACTGACGCTGAATCGTCCGCAACGGGGCAATGCCTTGTCGGCCGAACTGGTGCAGGCGCTGCACGACGCGGTCCTCGCCTGCCAGCGCGACGGCACGCGGCTGCTGCTGATCGAAGGCGCGGGCAAACACTTCTGCACCGGCTTCGACCTCGCCGACCTCGACGGCGAAACGGATGACACGCTGCTGGCCCGCTTCGTCCGCGTCGAACTGATGCTGCAGGCCGTCTATACGGCGCCATTCACCACCGTCGCGCGGGTCCACGGCCGGGCCATGGGCGCCGGCGCCGATCTGGCGGCGGCCTGCGAACAATGCTGGGTGGCGGCCGACAGCCGCTTCGCCTTCCCCGGCGCGGCCTTCGGGCTGGTGCTGGGGACCGCGCGGCTTGCCGCCCGCGTCGGGCCGACACTGGCGCGCCAATGGATCGGCGCCGGCGCCACCATCGATGCCGACACGGCCCTCGCCACGGGCCTGGCCTCGCGGGACTTCGAGGCCGACGAACACGGCAAGCCCGATACCGCGCTGGAGGCGCTGGCGCGTCAGGCGCGCCGGCTCGACACCGACACGCAGGCGGCGATCCATGCCGCCTCCCGCGCAGACGGCGACGAACTCGCCAGGCAGCTCGCCGCGCTGGTCCATTCGGCCGCGCGGCCCGGTTTGCGCGAGCGCATCCGCGCGTATCGCGCGGCGTCGGCCCGCTAGGCGGTCCGTTGCCGCGCGGCCGGCGTGGGGAAGATGCCGACGAAGCGATCGCGCGCCGGATGATCGGGCGCCGCCTTCCAGACGCAATAGACCTCCGACGGCACGGTGCTGTGCTTCAGCGGCCGAAATGCCGCGCCGGCCAGCGCCGAATGCCGCAGGGCCGCCGGCACCACCGCCACGCCCATTCCCTGCGAGACGAGCGACACCACCGACAGCCAGTGCCGGACCTCGTGGCGGATCTGCGGGTAGAAGCCCTCGGCCGCGCACATGTCGACGATGCGCGCGTAGTAGTCGGGCGACGCATTGCGGGAGAACAGCACGAACGGCTCGCCGCGCAGCTCGGTCAGCGCGATGGCGCGCCGGGTTGCCAGCCGATGGGCGGCCGGCATGCAGCAGACGAAGGGCTCGCTGTGGATCAGCCGCGCCGCCAGCTCGTCCGGCACCCGGCTGGTGTGGATGAAGCCGACGTCGAGCTGCCCGTGCAGCAGCGCCTCGATCTGTTCCTGCGAATTGAGTTCGGTCAGCGCGATCTGGATGCCGGGCTGATCGGCCTCGAACTGCTGCAGCTTCTGCGGCAAGCCCCGATACAGCATCGACCCGACGAAGCCCACGCGCAGCCGGCCCACGGCGCCGGCTTCGATCTGCCGGGCCAGCAGCCGCGCCTCCTCGGCCTGCGCCAGCAGCGCGGTGGCGGATTCGCGGAAGGCCCGGTCCGCCGCGGTCAGCCTCACGCCCTTGCTGTCGCGCTCGAACAGCCGGGCGCCGACCGACGCCTCCAGCTGCTGGATGTTCAGCGACAGCGGCGGCTGGGAGATCGACAGCCGGCGCGCGGCGCGGCCGAAGTGCAGCTCGTCGGCCAGCACGAGGAAATAGCGCAGATGGCGGAACTCCATGGCAGGGCGGCGTTCGATGACGCTTCGATGAAGGTTCGTTGAAGAGGGCGGCAACCGGCGCGGCAACCGGCGCGGCAACCGGCGCGGCAACCGGCGCGGTAACCGGCGCGGTAACCGGCGCGGTAACCGGCGCGGTAACCGGCGCGGTAACCGGCGCGGTAACCGGCGCGGCAACCGGCGCGGCAACCGGCGCGGCAACCGGCGCGATAACGGGCCGGTAACGGGCCGGTAACGAGCGCCGGTAACGGAGAAGCGGGCCTCATTCTATGCCTACAGTTTGCGCGCGGCATGCCGTTATCCCTTCGATGTGCCGGCTGAACAGGTAGCGCGCAGCAGCAGTGCGGGCTGCGCCAACGGCGAACACAAGGCCCCCGTGACGCACCATGACCACTACCAGACCCTAGGCGTTGCCCCGACGGCCACGGCGGACGAGATCCGGCAGGCGTACCGGCGGCTGGCCATGCGCTGGCATCCGGACCGCAATCCGGACGATCCGCAGGCCGCGGAAGAGCGGTTCAAGCGATTGCAGCATGCCTTCGCGGTGCTCAAGGATGCCGGCCGCCGGATGGCCTATGACGCCGAGCGCGCCGC
>NZ_JCBAJO010000153.1:0-11562 GCF_059772245.1 Cupriavidus sp. R6-3 | reverse complement strand
GTAGTAGCGATTGCGGCCATGCGTCTCGACCGCCAGCAGGCCGCCCTCGGCGAGCCGGGCCAGATGGCCGCTGGTCGACGAGGCCGACAGCCCCGCGATCAGCCCCAGCTCGCCGGCCGGTCTCGCGCTGCCGTCCATCAACGCCCACAGCATCGCGGCGCGGCCCGGGTCGGCCAGCAGGCCAGCCAACTGACTGATGCTGGGAGCGTATTCCATAGTTCATTCCACGGTGAAACAACGATCGCAGTATAGGCCGATACTTGCCGATATCAACCATGCCTTGTCGGCGGTCATGCCGCGGCAATGTCGCGGCAATACCGCCGTAGCGCCGCCCCGATGCCGCGGCAATGCCGAGGTAATGCCGCCGTAAAGCCGCCGTAAAGCCGCCGCGAACCCCCTTGTGATCCCCATGACCCTGTACCCGACCAAGCCGCCTCCCGATCCGCTGGCCGCCGCCACGCATCCCGACCCCTATCCCTACTATCGCGAACTCGCACACGCGCAGCCGTTTCACCGCGACGCGATGCTGATGCTGTGGGTCGCCGCGGGACCGGACGAGGTGGCCGCGGTGCTGTCGCATCCGGCGTGCCGGGTGCGGCCGCCGGGACAGCCGGTGCCGCCGCCGCTCGCGCAGTCGCCCGCCGGGACCTTGTTCGCGCGGCTGATCCGCATGAACGACGGGCCGGGCCATGCGCCGTTGAAGGCGGTGCTGCAGCGGCAGTTGGCGACGCTGGACCTGAACGACGTGCGTGCTGCCGCCTCGGCATGGGCGCGTGTCCTTGCGGTGACGCACGATCACGGCGCGACCGCGAATCGCTGGAGCAGCGCGCTGCCGGTGATCGCGATCGCGGGTTTGCTCGGGTTCACGGCCACCGACGACGAGGCCACGGCCGGCCGGATCGCCACGCAGATCGCCAGCTTTGCCGCCGCCATGTCGCCGTTGGCGGGTCCGGCCGAGATCGCGGCCGGCATCGAGGCCGCCGCGGCGCTGCAGGCCCAGCCCCTGCGTGCCGATACGCCGTGGACGCAGGCGCTGCGCGAGCAGGCGCGCACGGCCGGGGTCGACGACGCCGCGATCGCCGCCAATCTGCTGGGGTTGATGGTGCAGAGCTGCGAGGCCACCGCAGGCTTGATCGGCAATACGCTGCTGCGGCTCGCACGCGATGCGGCCGCGGCCGACGATCTGCAGGCGACGGTGGCGGGCGTGCTGCGAACCGATCCGCCGATCCACAACACGCGCCGCTTCATGGCCGAGGATGCGTACGTCTGCGGCGTGCCGCTGCGGCGCGGCGATGGGATCCTGGTGCTGCTGGCCGCGGCCGCCGCATCGGAAGGCCGACCAGCCAGTGTCTCGGCGAATGTGCCGGCGAATGCCCCGGAGAATGCCCCGGAGAATGCCCCGGTAAGTGCCCCGGTAAGTGCCCCGGTAAGTGCCCCGGTGAGTGCCTCGGTGAGTGCCTCGGTGTATGGGCCGCCGAATTCCGGCGAGCGGGCCTGGACCTTCGGCCATGGCGCGCATCGATGTCCCGGCGATGCGCTGGCGGCGACGCTGGCCGAAGCCACCGTCGCCGCGCTGCTGGCGCGCGGCATCGAGCCGGCCGCCTTGGCAAAGGCGTATCGTTACCGGCCATCGCTGAACGCACGGATCCCGCATTTCCTCTGATTCCCATCTTTTCGGATCCCGATCTCCGCACAGGACCACCCAACACAATTCAAGGACGCCCCGATGATTGCCGTGATCTTTGAAGTCGAATTCGCCCCCGGGCAGAAGGACGCCTATCTCGATATCGCCGCGCATTTGCGCCCCACGCTTGAAGCGATCGACGGCTTTATCTCCGTCGAACGCTTCCAGAGCCTGAGCACGCCAGGCAAGGTGCTGTCGCTGTCCTTCTTCCGCGACGAGGCCGCGGTGCAGGCCTGGCGCAATACGGTCGAGCACCGCCACGCCCAGGCGGCGGGCCGCGGCGGCGTGTTTGCCGACTACCGGCTGCGCGTCGCGCAGGTGCTGCGCGACTACGGCATGCATCGGCGCGAGCAGGCGCCGGGCGACAGCCGCGCCGTGCACGATGCCCGTACCGGCGACCAGTAAGGGAACGCGGCATGGATGCTCACACGCTGGGCGCACAGGCGCTGTTCATCGGCCTGACCTTTCTGCTGGCGGGCTTCGTCAAGGGCGTGGTCGGACTCGGCCTGCCGACGGTCGCCGTCGGCCTGCTTGGGCTGGTGATGCCGCCGATGCAGGCCGCCGCGCTGCTGGTTGCGCCATCGATGGTGACCAACGTGGTCCAGTTGGCCGCCGGTCCGCGCTTCGGCGCACTGGTGATGCGGCTCTGGCCGATGCTGCTCGGCATCGTCGTCGGCACGCTGGTGGCCGGTGCGCTGGCGCCGCCGTCGGCCATGCAGCAGGCCACCGCGGCGCTTGGCATCGCGCTGATCGCCTATGCGGCGGTAGGGCTGTCGTCGTGGCACCTGAACGTGCCGGCGGCGCATGAGCGCTGGCTGGCGCCGCTGATCGGCCTGGCCACCGGCGCGATCACCGCGGTGACCGGCGTGCTGGTGATTCCGGCGGTGCCCTATCTGCAGGGCCTGGGCCTGGCGCGCGAGGAACTGGTGCAGGCGCTCGGCCTGTCGTTCACGGTGTCGACGGTGGCGCTGGCGATCAATCTGTTGATGCATGGCGTGCTGGCGCAGACGCCGGTGCTGGGCGCCTCGCTGGCGACGCTGGTGCCCGCGCTGGCCGGCATGTGGCTGGGCCAGCGGCTGCGCAACCGGATCAGCGCGGCGCTGTTCCGGCGGCTGTTCTTTATCGGGCTGCTATTGCTGGGAGCGGACCTGGCCTGGCGCGGCTGGCATTGAGGGCCGGCTTGCCCGGCAACGGCACCGTACTGGCAGCGGCATCGGCATCGGCGTCGGCAACTGCAACTGCAACTGCAACGGCAAGGGCAACGGCAACGGCAAGGGCAAGGGCAAGGGCAAGGGCAACGGCAACGGCAAGGGCAAGGGCAAGGGCAAGGGCAAGGGCAAGGGCAAGGGCAAGGGCAAGGGCAAGGGCAACGGTATCGGCGTCTGCACCGCATCGGCATGCCGCGCTCCGGCTTGCCGCATAATGGCCTCGGTCCCGACCCGCGGACCGCAATGCGTAAAGCGCAAGGCTGACCGATGCCGACCCCACGCCGCCGCCGCACCGTCAATCCCTGGGCCAAGCTTGGCAAGACCGCTGCCCGCCAGATGCAGCAGATGCAGCGCGCCGTCGCGCGCACGGTGACCAAGTCCGTCACGAAGACGGTGGCGCAGACCGTCGCGCATACCGTGGCGCAATCGGTCGGCCATGCGGCGCAGCAGGGCCGGGAAGCGCGGCGCGTGCTGTCCGGTGTCGCCTCGCCGGTGGCGGCGCCGACCAGTCGTGGCGGCGGGCGATGGCAGGAGGGCGTCTGGGGCTTCGGTCCGCTGGCGCAGCGCCGCTATCGATTGTTCATCCCGTCCGGGGTCGGCGCATCGCGGCCCGCGCCCTTGCTGGTGCTGCTGCATGGCTGCGGGCAGGATGCCGCCAGCTTTGCCGCCTGCACGCGCGTGGCGGCGCTGGCGCGCGCACGCCGCTGCATCGTGCTGCTGCCCGAGCAGTCCTCGCGCGCCAATGCGCATCGATGCTGGAACTGGTTCCGCAGCGAGGCGCAGGCCGCGGCGGAGGCCAGCCTGCTGATGGGAATGATCGACCATGTCTGCCGCGCGCATCCGGTGCAGTCCGATCGCGTGCATCTTCTCGGCCTGTCGGCGGGTGGCGCGATGGCGTTGATGCTGGCGCTGCGCTATCCCGACCGCTTCGTCGCCGTCGGCTCGCACTCGGGCGCGGCCCCGCATCTCGCACGCAACGCCACGCAGGCCGGGCGCGTCATGCGCGGCTCGCTGAACGGACATACGGCCGCGCAATTGCAGGCGCTGCGGCTGCAATTGCAGGGCAGGATGCCGCCGCCGCTGCTGCTGATCCATGGCGATGCCGATCGTGTCGTGGCCTACGACAACGCCATCGCCAGCGCGACGCTGTGGCTGTCGCTGTCGACCCCGGGCGCATTGCCGGCCGCGGCGGCCCAGCCATCGGTGCGCGTGCTGCGGCGGGGTGAGCGCCGTCCGGTCGCGGTGCATGACTGGCGCCGCGACGGCAGGCTCTATGTCCGCCTGGTACGGGTTGAAGGGCTGGGCCATGCGTGGAGCGGCGGCGCGGCCAGCCAGGCCTATGCCGATCCGGCGGGGCCCGATGCGCTGCGGATCGCGCTGGCGTTCTTTGCCGCGGTTGCGCCGGCGCCGGTGCGCAGGCGCGCGGTCGCCTGAGCGTCGCGGGCTTAGTCCTGCCGCCGCGCGCCCGGTGCGACGATCTCCAGATCGGATTGGGGGCAGGCGACGCAAGGCAGCAGATAGCCGTCTTCCTTTTCGTCGGCGCTCAGGCCCGGCCATTCAATCCGATAGCGGATGCTGCCGGATACCAGCCGGGACAGGCAGGTGCGGCACGTGCCGTTGCGGCACGAGCTGGGCAGGCGAATGCCGGCGCGCAGCGCGGCCTCGAGAATGGATTGCCCCGGCTCCGCCGTGAACTCGAACCCGGATGGGGCGATACGCACGCGCAGCGGCGATGCCGTGTCCGGTCCGCTCCTTGGTTCGCCCATCGCATCGTCCCTCGGATCGCCTTTCACCTCGCCCATGGGCTCGGTCATCGCCTCGCTCATCGGCATCCCTCGTTGTCCGGGTCCACCCGCGGGAACTGCGCGCGGCCATGGGTGGCATCGCGCAGCGCCGCGCGCGCGGTGTCCACTTCGCTGGCGGGCAGCCTGACGATGAGCTTCACCGTCGAGCCATAGACGCTGTCGGCCAATGTGTGGCCGGTCTGTTCGAGCCAGCGCCGCACCCGCGCCTCGTCGGCATAGTCGACCTCGACCGCCACGTTGGCGTAGGCGATGCGTTCGATCCGTTCGGCGGTCTTCAGCGCGGCGGCGATCGCATCGGTATAGGCCCGCACCAGCCCGCCGGCGCCAAGCTTGATGCCGCCGTAGTAGCGCACCACCGCGGCCAGCACGCCATCGAGTTCATGATGGCGCAGCACCTCGAGAATCGGCCGCCCCGCGGTGCCCGACGGCTCGCCGTCGTCCGACATGCCGGACTGCCCGCCGGCCAACAGCGCCCAGCAGACATGCGTCGCCGTCGGATGCTCGGCGCGCAGCGACTGCACGACGCGCATCGCCTCGTCCCGGTCGGCGACCGGCATGGCGACGGCGAGAAAGCGGCTCTTGCGGATATCGAGCTCGGCGTGAACGGGGGTGGAAAGGGTGTAGGTAGGCAAGGAACAATAGCTATCGCGAAAGCGCGGTGCTGCCGGGCCAACATTCAACGAAGCTTATGCGCGCCTGCTTCAGTACATGGCCATTGTTGAGCGGCATGGAGGACGCGCAGGATGGTCACGGCGCGGGCGTCTTCCGTATACACCACCACATAATTGGGACGGACAACCATTTCTCTTGTGCCGCGTACGCGGCCCGGACGATAGAGCTTCGCATTGTGCGGCAACTGTGCCGCCTTGTTCTCGATATCGTCTCTTAGCTGTTGCGCCGCATCGGGATTCTCGTCAGAGATGTAATCGAGGATCTCCAAGAGATCTGCCTTTGCGGACTCCCGCCACTCAAGATCGGGCACGTCGTTTCCTGTCTATTAGTGCCTGTGCTTCGTTCATGACCTGACGGTGGGGAACCGTGGGCCGCTTGTCGGCCAAGGCTTCATGGACCTTTGCCCGAAACCAGGCATCATAAGCGTCAGGGTCTGCGGTCAGCCCAACAGGCAATGCGCCTTCTTTAGCAATTCGCGTCAGCAGAATACGGACGGCGTCCGACACCGTCAGGCCGATATTGGCGAGCTTTTCCGCAGCCTCCACCTTGAGCTTGTTGTCTACGCGGATATGAAGCATTGACGTTTGGGTAGCCATGGCGCTCTCCTTTGAAAACGTCTCGCATTTTGCATCTCAATTGAGATACAGGCAAGCCTCGTTACAGGCTTCGGGATCCTGCCCGGTGGTACGCTTTGGCACTCCGCCAACGCGCCAGCCAGTGCCGATATGCACCTCCCCCATCCCAACCACCGCGGCATTGCCCCTGCTGCCGAACGCAACCGCGAGCCGATTCTCGAGGTGTTGCGGCGCGTATTGCCGGCGGCAGGCACCATTCTCGAGATCGCCAGCGGCACCGGTCAGCATGCCAGGCACTTCGCCGCCGCCAATCCGGCGTGGGCCTGGCAGCCCAGCGATCCGGATCCATCGGCGCGGCGCTCGATTGCGGCGTGGAAGGTAGAGGCGGGTTTGCCGAATTTGCGCGACCCGTTGGAACTGGACGTGCGCCAGGCCGATTGGGGCATCGAGCAGGCCGATGCCGTCGTCTGCATCAACATGATCCATATCGCGCCGTGGCAGGCCGCGGAAGCGCTGTTCGCGGGCGCGGCGCGTCTGTTGCCCGCCGGCGGCGTGCTCTACCTGTATGGACCCTATCGTCGCGACGGCCAGCACACCGCGCCGAGCAACGCCATCTTCGACGAGCAGCTGCGCGCCAGCGATGCCTCGTGGGGTGTGCGCGATATCGAGGCGGTAGTCGCGTTAGGTAACACCGTGGGCTTTCGATTGGCGAACGTAGTGCCAATGCCAGCGAATAATTTCAGCTTAACGTTCTATGTGAGCTGACGTTTGCTGGCATCTGATTTAATAGCAGACTGGGCGTCTAGATCGAGCGGTAAAATTTGTGCATGGTCATGACGCTAGTTAGTGGTGTGCGCCTGCGGATTCAATTCGTCAATACCGACGAGCGCGCAGAATTTCACGCAACCCACGCGCCTTAATTTGGGCCGCACTCTGCGCCCCCTACGGTCTGCTCCCAAATGCTATACAGAAGAGGCTTTTGCTCGGGAGGCTCAATGCCTTTTACTAGTGCCCAGGCGGCAACTTCCGATTCCGTGCCGAATAGATTCAGAAGCTTGTCGAGGCGAGCCGCCAATTTCATTGCAGTATTGGCGTCGCCAGACATAATGATGTCGGATCCTTCCTTATGGTTTCTATGCTGTAATGTTTGCAAAATCTGGCGATTCACCTTGCCTTTCTCGTTTGCCAACTGCCACTTTCTGTTAGGCATTATGGAAACCGCGGCATGGCGCCGAACATAGGGGAATCCAGCCATCGACGAGTACCAAGTATGGATAGCATCCGAGGCAAAGAATCCGCGAAACCAAGATAAGTCGTTTGCGATTCCTTTGTTTCCTTCCCTGAAGATTAGAGCTTCGCCGCCCTCAAGAACATCTTTTAGCGAAGCCGATTCGACGTTCGCACTTGTATTTACGAAGTACAAGACGTCTACTTTAAGTTCCGAGAGTGCGTGAGGTGCGGACAGCGCTATTCCCGTCGACGTCGCGCATACCGGCGATACTTGCCCTTGGTATACCACCATTTCCTGCTTCGCCAGCCTCCTGCAGAGTTGTCGAAAATCAGAGACCGTCAAGCAAGTGCGCGCCTCGCCGACGACCTCCTTCAAGTGATGCGTGAGTATGTCGGTAGCCAGGCGTTCGTCGATGCCCATTTTGTCAAACGCAACGGCGCTTCGCTGCAGATTTATGGGGCACAATCCAGAGGGATCAAATATCGCAATAGACGGACGCGCCAGATTGAAATGGGGGCCGAACTCCATCGATTTCCTGGGAATATTTATGAGTGCCCCGGAGTGCGCGTATCGGCCAATTTTTTGCACGCGAATGCCATTAACCGTGATCTCCGCCGGAGAAAGCTGTTCGTAAACGTATGCTCCCCCGGGCTGCTCGTGTCGAACCACATGGAATCGCCAGAATATCGCCTCATATGGAGTTGGTTCAGGGAGCGAATGCCAGTCACCCATCGATCCGCCCGGCAACGGTACAAGATGGTCAGAAGAAGGGCTAAATTCCGCTCGAATCTGAACCTTTGGGCGATCGTATTCCGGCTCTGATACATTGAATCCGTCCCAGACGTATTTCACTCGCGGACGAGATTGAGCAAACCAGTCAACATCGTTCCACTGCTTCAAAATTATCGTATCGTGTGTTTCCTGGGTATTAGGGGTTGTTTCTCTTGGTATGAAAGGACGAAGGCCATCAAGCACCTTTGGATCAGTTATTCGTACTGCTATTGTTGTTCCAACGGGAGCGGAGCATCGGCGGAGTTCGACTATGGAGTCGTCTATACGTGCGGTAAACGTGAGACCGTCAGCCTCATCTCTGTCAACGTGGCGTGTGCGTACTTGAATTTCGTCCCCAAGAAGGAATGCCGCGAGCGCTCCAACGCCGAATCGCCCCCCGCGCAGTACGCGACTACGTCCGTTTTCATCAATATGTTGCCGCTTCCACACGTCGCTGTTGCGGAAAGAGGCCCCGGCAATCAAAAAGTAGTTCGTAACGGTTTCTAGCGTCATGCCGACGCCCTTATCGGATACCGTAATCCAGCCTGTTCCGTCGTCGGACTCTTTACACTCGACGATGACGTCGCATTCGCTGCTGCTCTTGTCCAGTGCCTTTGCGTCTCGGTCCGTAAGGTCAGCCAATTCACGGCATGCGTCAACAGCGTTTTGCACCAGCTCACGAATTCCTACTTCGTATGAATAGTCGTATAGAGGGCCGACTAAAAGGTTAAGTAGATCGGGGCCTGACGCATCAAAGCCTGCTTTAATTGGAATATATGAGACGGTGCGCGCAAAAGTACTTTGCTTATCGAGATTAGACCTAATTCGTCGTAGGCTTAGTCCAAGTGACGCGAGTTCTCCACGTCGCCCATATACTTCTCCGATGGCTGCCCAGCTATGGTCCAATTCCCGTTGAATATCCTTGAATAGTGCAACTAGCTTCAAATAGGTTCGCACATCGGTTGGAGTGGCGTGCACGTACAGCGCTTCCGGATCATCATGTCGAGTAGACACATCGCGGACTGCAAAATGATTTCGCCATTCCTGGCGGGACACCGGACTCCTAAGCTCCTTTACACTCAAGAGACTCTTTAAGGCTCGCTCGCTCTGAACTTGAACATAATCTGCGATACGCAGAACCGCCATCAAGAAGGGCGTCTTTATTCGACGATGCTCTGCTACTAGCCCATATCGAGCTTCGATGTATGAGAACGTGTCGCGAATAGAAAGGCCATGACTTCGCGCCACTAGACCAGCCAAGTCTCTGATTTCTTCGTCGAGACCTAATAGTTCAAGCGGCATACCACTACGGCACGGAACGCCACGCAAAGCGATTTCGTGGGCGAGTCTCGCGTGATGACGGCGAACGAACTCACCGATTAGTAAGCAATCACGCTCAGATAAGTTATCTAAATCCAGTTGCTCAGCTCGAAATGGTTCCGCGTCGCCGAATATTGCAACTAATCTATCCTGACCAAATCGACTTACTTCAGCTAGAAAATCATTCCAAAGTTGATGCCATGGACGATCCTCTAATCCGGATATCATCGGTGATTCTTTCCTTGAGATCAAAGCCCGGAAACCATCTTGTGTCAAATGCATACCGCAATCGTGAAGCAAGATCGACATGCAAAGAACAGTGACGTCTTCCGCGCTCAAAAGATCGCGGCTGATATCCGAGATCAACGATGCCGCAGTTTCAAGCACATCGTTAATGTGGCGAGGGCTATGATCCGTAAATCCAGGGAAGAACGGCATTCCGCTTTGCTCCAGCCAAGGCTCGAACAGTACCAAATTTTTTTGAACAGCCGCACTGAGTTCTGGTGATTTTCGAAGTATGTTCTCAAACAGAGTGGGCAACGTTATCATGTTCACGTTCGCTTTGAATTAATGCGTTGAAACTATCGCCAATATAACATCTTTGTGCGCTTTATCTATAACGCAACAGCGTGAGTGTCGTGGTCGACTTCAAGCTGGCGATAGGGTTCGGGCGAGAGAGGCGTCCCCCGAGTACAAAGCCCAACATTTCTGGCTGTTGGTCTTTGCAAATGCCCAGTGCGTAGCACTGTCCAGATACGGTAAAGGATCCATAAGTAACGGGGTGCCTTGATGTAGAAGTCGAGGCCGCCGATGGTGCCGTCCAGTTTGCCTGCGATGGTGAAATTTATAGGCTCACCACCAACATGGGCTCTTCCACGCTACTGAGGATAACGATGGCTCCGCGAAGCTACTTAAACACTGGGATAGCGACGCACTTTGCCGCCATCGCCGTCCCAAGGCGCGCAGTCTTCAAGTCGCAGTTCGCAGTCCGCGTGACTGGACTCACGGGGTACGTGCGCGCACTTGCAAGCGCTCCGGGCACAGGGACAATATTTAAAGTCGGCCGAGGCGAGCGGCTAACTGCGGGCGGCCTCGAATGGTGGCTCAGCGTGATATTGAGCAGCGAACGTTGGTGATTGTGATTACGGAACGCCTCAGCCCCGCACCAGCATCACCACCGCGGTCGCGATCAGGCACAGCGAGAACCACGCCCGCAGATGGCGTTCGGGCATGCGGTGCGCCAGCGCCACGCCCCAGGAGATCGTCAGCATGCCGCCGAGCGACAGCGGGATGCCGCTGGCCCAGTCGACGTGGCGCGCCTGTGCATAGGTCGCCAGCGCGACCACCGCGCCCGGCGTGACCAGCGCCAGTGCCAGCCCTTGCGCCGCCGCCTGGCGGAAGCCGAACAGACCGACCAGTGCCGGCGCGGCCACCACGCCGCCCCCTACGCCAAAGAATCCCGACAACGCGCCCCCGACCACGCCGACCGCCGGAATCCAGCGCGACGACAGCCGGTCCTTCTGCACCGTGACCGCGCGGCCAGGCAACAGCCGCCACAGGAAATACACGGCCATGCCGATCATGAACAGCGCGAAGATCCGCCGCAGCAGCACCGCATCCATCGCCGTCGCCAGCCGCGCGCCCACATAGGTCGCCAGCACCGCGGACAGGCCCAGCACCAGCGCGGTGCGCAACGCGATGTCCGCGCGGCGGCGGTACTGCCAGAAGCCGATCAGCACATTGGGCGCGATCATCACCAGCGCGGTGCCCTGCGCCAGCTGCTGGTCCATGCCGTAGAGCAGGCCGAGCGCGGGGATCGCAATCAGCCCGCCGCCGATGCCGAAGAGCCCGCCGACTGCGCCGAGCGCACCGCCGAGAAGGAAGGTCAACAGCGCGGGGAGCAGCGGAATATCGGGCATCGTCGATCGAGTGGAGGGGGCGGGCGCCACCGCGGCGGCCTCGCGCAAAAGTATCGATCATAAAACATGGAGACATCGCTCACACGCTGGACGTCAGGACATTCCCGCGGAATCGCGCGCTGCAAGCTAATCGTCAAGATCTTGAAAGCCGATTGAAATCCGGTTTCGCTCCAATGCCGCCGGAGATCGTGCCGGGCCCGTTGCCAAAGGGGCCGCACGGTCGCGTCGCGCCGGCCTTGCCGGCGCGCTTCGTGTCTGCGTTGCCTGAATCGAGCCTGTCATCGTGCATGTCCGTCGTCATCGCTTTGCCCACCTCCGCCTGCTGCTCGCGTCGATCGCCGTCTCGCTGCTGCTCGGCGCGCCGGCCCGTTTCGCCG